>CAYQZC010000196.1:0-1506 GCA_964421945.1 uncultured Pseudomonadales bacterium | reverse complement strand
CCAAAGCGACAAGCCGCGTAGTAACCAATATACCCCGCAAACCATCGACCTGACCCCAAAGTGAGCCAACGAGGTCGATATGTTTTTCCTCTGGGTGTGTCCAGCCACCACAGTATTACTGCCGCACTGGCCGTCACCACCATTTCATAAGCAAATAGAGGATGAAAATGAGTAAATGACCTCCACGCCGGCAAACGATTTTCTGGTGAGATAAAAATTCCCCAAGGTAAGCTCGTCGGATAACCATAAAGCTCTTGGTTTACCCAATTGGCAACTCGACCGATCGCTTGACCAATTGGCAAACTAAATGCCCCAAGGTCGAGCATCATCTTGAAACTTACTGTCTGTTTTTTCTTCAATAATACTGATAGATATCCTGCTATTGCCGCGCCGACTACTGCCCCAATGATACTCAAACCGCCCTGCCACACCGCAAACACTTGCCAGGGACTATCGATATACAGCTGCCAATCTGTCAGTACATGCCAGGCTCGAGCACCTAAGATTCCACCTAGCAACAGCCACCATTGATACCACTCGAGTGAAGCTATCGTGATCTGATGTTGTTTGGCTTTATAGGAGGCAGCCTGAAACGCTATCACTACGGCACATCCCAAAATCAAACCATATAGATGAAACGGGATGGTGTCGGGAATAAGATCAGTTATACCCATAGCAAAGCTACCAGCAAGGCTGTCAGAAAATAAAAACTATAAATCAATCGATTTTGAATTGCTGGTGACCACTCTTTGACTTTGACTTGCCACAAAAAGCGCGCTTTAAATTGGTCTGGCTGGAGTCGATAGTGACTCATTTCCACAGCGGCTTGGATCATCAGTGCAATACAAACCCCAATACCTAACAAACTTCCAGTCGATGTCATCAAGTAAAATGTTAAACCAGCGACCACACCCAGTGTCACTAAGGATCGAGAAATCAATATAGGCTCTGATACTTGTAGCCAGTGTTGGGCATAGTGGCCACCACGCCACCGATCCAACCACCATAAAAGAACCCCTGAGACTAAGCCTGCGCTGAGCCACCACCAGTCACTACCATGGTGACCACTGAGCCACCATACTCCAGCGATAAGCATCAATGCTAAAAATGAGAAACTGTGACTAAGAAAAAATTTCATATCGATTTATTTTTGCTGGGTGTACATCTCGATTTGTTGGTAGGCATTGGTAATCCGAGCAGCCAAGGCAGTATCCTGCTCAGCTAGAGCTACAATGGCTTTTTCTATTTCTGAAATAGTCTGGATCTCCACCCCGGGACCAAAAACCAAGACATGATTGCCAGCTTTGAGAGCGGCCACCGCACGTTCGGTAAGACCGAGAGATTGACCTGAACTTTGATATCCCGCTGAGGTCATTTCGAGGGCATCACTTACTACCAAGGTGTTGGGATACGTGCTGGTCAATTCCTGAATACAGGCTCCACTCAGGCTACATGGTACATCTGGATATTGATTGATCACCCCTACATGGCTTACCAAGACTGCGG
>CAYQZC010000195.1:0-1513 GCA_964421945.1 uncultured Pseudomonadales bacterium | reverse complement strand
AAATAATTTCAGTTCTTCATCGCCTGTATTTGTCAAATTGTGTGTGACCCCAGCTGGCACAAACACCACATCGTGTTCTTCGACTTTGCGGACTTCGCCATTGAGTTTAGCTTCCCCATCACCATCAACTATAAACAACATTTGATCAGTGTTTGGGTGGACTTCTTCACCGATGTCACTACCAACTGGCAGACACATTGCCACGATCTGACTATGGGTACCGGTGTGTAAGACTTTCCGAAAAAAAGTATTTTCCTTGGTGAGTTTTTTTATATCTTCAGCGAACATAGAAGCACCTCCTCTATCTCAAGGTACGCTCATATAGTAGCGCTGTCAAATTTCCACACTTGCCGGTACAAAGAAAATTTAGGAAAGCAGCACTCCACCATCGACCACGACTTGGGACCCAGTCATGTATGACGACATGTCTGAGGCCAAAAATAATACTGCCTTGCCGATTTCGTCTGGTTCACCTAAGCGGTGCATCGGGATTTTAGCCGAAAAGGCATCCATCATCTCCGTACCACCACCCATAGATTTTTTGACTCCTTCGGTCATGATGCCACCGGGGGCCACTGCGTTTACCCAAATTTTGTGGGGAGCTAATTCTAGGGCTACATTTTTGGTAAATCCCCAAACACCATGTTTGGAAGAGTCATAATGAGCTAATCCTACTGATGAAGGATGGAGAGCATCCACCGAAGTGATGTTAATAATTTTTCCACCTGCTTGGCGCTTGATCATTTGGTCAGCCACATACTTGGTACATAAAAAGACACCTCTTAGATTTACAGCGATCACTCGATCAAAATCTTCAGCAGCCATTTCCATCACTAGCTTGGCGGGATAAATACCAGCATTATTGACTAAGATATCAATTGCTCCATATTTTTCGATAGTCTGAGCTACCATCTTTTGAACACTCTCTTCGTTTGAGACATCGGTTTCCACTGCCAGAGCCTCGAAGCCACTGGCTTTGAGTTTCTGGACTGATTGCTCAGCTTCAGAAAAAGTTCGGCTCGCGACCACCACTTTTGCTCCAGCTTCGGCCAATCGGTAGGCGATGCCATAACCGATCCCGACTGCGCCAGTCACAATTGCAGTTTTCCCCGATAAATTTAGTAAATTGTTGAGAGATAATTGTTCCATATCTTTCATCCTACACTCTTGTGAGATGAAAAGGAAATGCTATGGCTCAACCGATTACCACTTAATTCTCGACTTCAGCTCGGAAACCACCGTAAGCCATACGTTTCATGTCGAATGGCATGCTCATGTCCTGTTGATCTTTCATTTGCTCACTCATTTCAGCCATGACTTTGGCATTGACCTCATCGCGATGCTCTTTTGAGTTAAAAATGATGAAAGAAAACCAAACCGTTTCATCACTTTTGGCCCCGGCCATTTCCGTAAAAGATCTAGCACTTTCATCGCCCATTTTGGGAGGGGTCAGATCATCACCTTGGCATTCATAGTAACCGATGGCACCATGTTTCATCCAACTATCACGACC
>CAYQZC010000194.1:0-1554 GCA_964421945.1 uncultured Pseudomonadales bacterium | reverse complement strand
TGAGAGAATAAAGACCAGCAAACATTTGTTCGGCCGCATCGATTTTGATTTCATTGTCTCGGGGCAACCTGATCTGCAGTGTCACAAAATCAAGCGCATAGTCTTCACGATTGCGGTACTTGAGCCATTGAAAGACCATGTACCCAAAAACCACTATGATCAAAGCCACTACAATCAATAATCCAAGTAAGCTTAGCCAACTCATCAATAATGCCACTAGTCCGGTTGTGTCAAATCCCATAGGTCTATTATGTCAGGTTTGTCTATATATTATTTTGCCACTAAATACTTTCATCAACTTTCGACTCCACTCTACCAGCCAGCGAACACTAAAGGTAGTTTTTTGTTTTGCCCCAAACGTTTCTACTTCTGGTGTAATAGGTAAAACCACCACTGGCTGAGGCATGTGAGCTGGCTGCATTGACGAGTCACCTTGAGCAGTAATCACAATCTCTTGGGGTTGCTGATCGGTATGCGTTTCCACCTTTTCGATAAACTCTGAGATCTCAGGTGAAATTTCGGGAGACACTTCTTGCTCTACGTGTTGCAAACCACCGACCTCACCACCTGTCACTTGATCAAACGTCCCACGCTCAAACACTTCTTTGGCAGAGGTCACGGCAAAACTAGGATTTAAAGTATCACTTGATTGCTGTACAACCGTCGGCACTACTTGAGGCCAGATAGGCGGGGCTTCTTCAATGACTTCAGTGACCTCTGGAGGTTGATACTCGGCTACCGGCGAGGCGGGCTCTGGCGGAGTCACTGGTGCTTGATGCAAGGTTTCTGTCTGGGCCTCAGACATGGCCGCTTCAAAAGCCTCAATTTTCTCTATCTCACTTTCACTTTGATCTGGAGTGATTACTGGTGTGATCACGGGTGGAGTGACTTGACCTGCACTGGCTTGTAAAAAGGGTGCATACTTCTGCATCACAGGAGAATTCGTCGCTCGCAGTCGAGAAACCAACCGCGGAGGTACGGCAGGTGAGGCAGTATTTGTCATTGGTTCATTGTATCGAGTTCTGTGGCTTTCGTCACTAGACGGCTATTGGGAAGAATCAGCCGGAAGTGATACTCGATCACCCACTTGAAACCCTCGCTCTCGACTAGAGCCAGCAGGTACTTCGAGCACCATATCTACACGACCAGGAGACGCGTAAAGAGGTAAATCTGATTCTGGCTGGCCCTCAGTTGGCTTGGGTACATCCGCTGTGATTTCCACAATTTTCCCCTGATATATCCAGACTAAATCTAAGTCAAACTTCATATCTTTCATCCAAAACATGACTTCTTGAGCTGGCACAAACAAAAATAGCATTCCATCACTGCCGATGCTTTCTCGATCACTCAATCCTTTTTCAATCTCACCAGATTTGGAAACCAGCTCTACCCACAATTTTTCATCACCAACAAATATTTGTCTCTCGACGGGGACATGTGGCCTATTTTTTTGAATCAGCAACCACCATCCGGCTAAACCAAGTATCACGAAGCAAATGAATAGACCTGACCAATACCAAGGATTCTTTTTCATGTAGTTTTCCTTGCTGTTTC
>CAYQZC010000193.1:0-1561 GCA_964421945.1 uncultured Pseudomonadales bacterium | reverse complement strand
ATTGGCCTCTGGTGGACCAAGTAAAATGCGTGGTAGCAAACCAGCCAGATTTTCCATCTAGATCAAGCTCCAGACCACTCACCACCCGATTCATCGAATTTGGATCATTGTTCAAAAAAAACTTTGGTAACTTTGAGGAGTCTCCGACATAGCAATCGGCACGATGTTGTTTGACTGGTAGTTTAGTAAACTGAGCTACACCCCAGACACCCAGAGCATGAGCTTGGTGAATCGATGTTTCTTCTACCAGGGCCATGGGCACATAAAATGACTGCATCTTCAATGCCTCGGCAATAATCGGGACATCAACTTCGAAAACTTCTTGAAACTGGACCACGTCTGGCTGCAACCTCTGGCATAACGCCAACACCCGATCTAAATGTTTGTGACTTTCAATATTAAGAGTCAAAATCGTATATTTTTTGGGCATATACACCTTTTATGACTGATAACCTAAACTTTCTTTCAGCAGCTCGACGTTTTCAAGCGCCACTCCCAATCCTTTGATCACTGCCAACTCTGGCTCATCGACCACCGTCACTGCCACTCCCAACCTCTGGACCAACGTGGTCTCCAAGCCATGTAGCTGCGCCAAGCCTCCAGCCAATAACATACCTTTATCTATCACATCAACGGTCAGCTCTGGTGGGATAGCTGACAACAATTGCTTGAGCATCGCAACATACTCTTCCACCACCACATCGACTGGACTCTGGAGGATTTCTGCCGATATGGTCATTTCTCGCGGTGAATTGGTGGCTATGTCTTGGCCAGCTACCAAAATTTGCCTCTGCGGAGTGGGCGCTAAGGAAGCTACTTGATGCAGTAGCTTACTGGCCATCGCAAAACTGACGACTAATCCCACTTGGTCCTCAATGTAGCTTTGTAATTGAGTGATCAAAGACTCGCCCGCACTAAAACACATTTTTTTAGCGACTACTGACCCTAGAGAAATGATGGCCGATTCGGTAACCCCATAGCCCAGCTGCATCAAAAATGTCCCTGAGGCATCGGCAATCGGCACTCCACTGCCGATAGCTGCAGCCAAAGGTTGTGACATGGTGTACACCTCACTCGCCCCTACCGCTTTCAAGACCTGCCGCAAAGCTTGCCGCTGGGCAGCAGTGGCACCACTTGGGACAGATGCCATCATCAAAGGACGGAAAAAATAGGGTGTTTTCAGCACTGAATGCAAAAAAAGCCTTACCATAATTTTGGCAGTCTCAGGATCATAAATCACCCCATTTTTGATCGGAAACACAATTTGGATATGTTCAGCTACCCTACCCCTCATGGCCAAAGCTTCACTACCGACGGCAATCACTTTGCGATTTTGGGTATCGAGCGCTACACAACTCGGCTCGTGGAGCACCACCCCATCTTTATCTGTCCAGATGCGGGTGGTCTGAGTCCCCAGGTCTAAGCCAATACGTCGAACCAGTGATGATAAAAAAGGTAATCTCATAGTCAGAGTGGGTAGATAATAGGTATAATAGTGGAATGCTACCCGTGATCAATAGACGACTTCTCTATACTCTTGCCTCAGCGACTGTCATCCTTG
>CAYQZC010000192.1:0-1562 GCA_964421945.1 uncultured Pseudomonadales bacterium | reverse complement strand
GAGATAACGGTTACGATCTCATATACTTCTTCAAATATTGGTACGATCCCAATGACATTTCAGGCTCAATGGGATAAAGGTACAGTCCAAGGTGCCTCAGAAGCAAATGTTGACATTGTCACCTATGTGACCGGGAGTGCAACCTCAGGCTACGATGGAGCTGTTCCCATTGTCGACACTCAAAATCGGACCATAACTTGGGATATAGCTGGTTTGCCCCCTGGTCAACCCACCCAATATGTGACTTTTAAACTCAAAACTACTTCAAACTACACAGGGAGTCGGAAGGTTACTTTTCCGGTTGCAGTGGTAGTTTTATCGCCCATTGGAGCTTCCGACCATGATGTGATTTGGGAGTATCTGTATGTGCCCGCAGCTGAAAGTAGCACTTCGGGATCCTCCTCATCACCCACCCCAAGTCCGAGTACTTCACCAACTCCAAGTTCATCCGCTCCTACCAGTGCACTAAGTGAACCGCTTTTTTCATTAATCAGGCAGAGTTCCATTGGAGCCATAAGTGCCAGAATTGAAACTCAAACCTACCGTGCTTCATCACTAGTGGTGCTCTATGGGACACAGTATCCCAATTTAACCAACTCAAAAACGTTACCATTAGTAGCTGGCAACTTGATTCAAGAAGCAGTTCTGACTGACTTGTTGCCCAGCACCAGATATTACTACCAGATCAAATCACTTACTTACCCAGATCAAGTCAGTGATGTGTTTACATTTGTGACTGCTAGCCGAATCCCAGACGAAGGAGCCGGCATGCCATCTTTCCTGACCATCTCACATCAGCGAGCTACTCTGTTTTCCGGCCAAGTCACAGATCGAGATTCGCAAGGAAGTCGCCCGATTGTGTTGACAAAGGAATCAGTTCTAGATTTGACCATTCAACTGCCAGATGCACAAAAAATAATGCAAGTTGAAGCCTTCATCAGAAGTATCGGGGTACTAGGAGCAACTAGTGATTCTGATGTGGTTGATGAGTTGCAGAGCCAGTCAACGCTGATGTCTAAAGTGGGAGATGACTTGTATATTGGCAAAGTTAAAGTTCCCAATGTAAATGATCAATATGAACTGGTGCTAAGAGTTGAAGATTTGTATGGCAACATCCAAGAGCAACCGCTGAACAGGTTTTTTGTGATCAGTCCGCTTTCTGTTTACAATGCCAAGTCTGGTGCTCCGCTGGAGCATGCTGAAGTAGAATTTTTTATTTACAATGTGTTCACTCAGCTGTACGAAAAAATTTCCAACGTCAGTTCTGCCATTTCAAATCCAGCTTTTTCTACAGCCACGGGTGAAATTAAAGAAAACTTTCATCCCGGAAAATATAAGATAAAAGTTTCTTTGGCAGGTTTTGAATCACAAGAAGTTGAGTTTGAAGTGAGTGATTTTTTTCAAGACTTACCAAAAGTGTACCTAGTCCCTAAAGGTGGAGTATGGAATGGATACATTGTGTATTTTATAGGCATGATCGATCATGTTGCGACTTATCAGCTCCAATTGATGCAAGTTCTTATAAGGTCTAATGAAGTGTATAAGTTGTTTACATTGCTGAG
>CAYQZC010000191.1:0-1628 GCA_964421945.1 uncultured Pseudomonadales bacterium | reverse complement strand
CGATTACTTCTTGGCGAATGATCGTATCGACAGCCTCATCGTGATTTTTATTTTCGTCTTGGTCGAGCTGGGCTCTCCAGGCATAAAAGGCGGTGTTGAAGTCAAGATCGCTGACAGGAGAAGCACCGTAGGTGAGCTTTCGAAAATACTCGCGCATCTTTTGACCTGTCAAAACAAGTCCGGTGGCAATGCCATTGTTGGTAAGTTGAGCAGCTAACTCTTTAGCGATCGAAGTGCTTCCGGTGCCACCGGTGCGGATTTCCTGGTCTTCACCGATGCTTGGTAGTGAACGCACGATCAGGAGCACTGGTGAGGGTTCATCGGTTTTTCGCTCTGGTGAAATGAGCTGTTCTTGATACAACTGGAGGTTTTCTTGCAAGATTCTTGCCATTAACCCGGAATTATAGCATTGGACTTGGTAGAATACGGCATGATTGTTTTTGATGGAAACAGAGTAGCCTCACAAAAAGAACAAGCCTTAGCCCTGGTGGTGAAGGGTTTGGAACGTCGGGTCCATATTGTGGCGGTCTTATTTCGAGAAGACCAAGGTAGTGCCTTGTACACTTCTCTTAAAAAAGCCACCGCCGAGCGCCTAGGTATCACCTATGATGTGCTGACTTTTTCACTGAGGGATGACGTCGAGACTGTGATCGCTGAAATACAGGCTGCCAATCAAAATCCGCAAGTCACAGGCATCATCGTCCAAAAACCCTGGAGGCGCACCTGGGAAGAGGTGGTAGGGGGTAGTTCTGATGATAAAGGGAGTTTTGTGAAGTGGTGGCAACAACTGACAGCTGCCATTGCACCCACCAAGGACGTCGATGGGTTACACCCCAGCACACATGATTTTATTACTTTGGGGACCTGGCAAGCACAAGGCAGAGTGCTACCTGCTACTTGTCGAGCTGTGTTGAGTATTTTGGAAGAAAATAATTTGATGTCACCGACGCTAAAGTACAGTATTATCGGGCGATCAGATCTGGTTGGCCAGCCATTGCTTCAAGTTTTGCGGCATAGTGGATATCAGGTCGAGTTACTTGGTCGAGCTGAACTAGCTCAAAAAGTAGCTGATGGCGAAGGATTGCTGAAAACTGATGTGGTGATTTCAGCTACCGGACATAAAGGGATTATTACTGGTGATATGGTGAAGTCAGGAGTGGCCATCATCGATGTGGGCGAACCCAAAGGAGATGTTGATCGAATCAGTGTTGATGGAAAACCTGGTTTTATTACTCCGGTACCTGGCGGCGTGGGGCCGTTGACGGTCATCTGTTTGATGGAAAACGCGGTTGAACTTGCCCAAAAATAAAAAAACACTCTACCTAATAAAAGATAGAGTGTTGCGGTTAGTTAGCTCATACTAACTTGGAGTGCTGCCAATGCAGCTCTTTGGATGTTGAAAACCTCAAGCTGATTGTCAAGCAAGGCATTAATAATGGGATAGTAGAAGGCGAATTCATCCTTGACGATGGTGCCGAGGTCTACCGCTGTGGTTTGTGCCATGGAGCAGATTTTCCAGCCTACCTTATAGGCACACACTGCTATGGTGCCCTCAAGTAAGTTTACCTTCATCACCACCCCTTTGACTTGTTGTCCTGAAGCGATGTCAGTAGCCCAAACAAGGTTTC
>CAYQZC010000190.1:0-1647 GCA_964421945.1 uncultured Pseudomonadales bacterium | reverse complement strand
GCATACACTCGCTGGGCAGCCAGATCTACTTCAATTCGTTTGGGATTATCAGTAGTACCCAAAACCCTGGCAATTGCTTTTGGTGGGGCCTCATTTTCAGGAGGTACTACTACTGGATGGGTGTGAAACTGTGCGTGTAAAAACTGAGAAAGATAAGCACCATCGAGCAAATTCGGATCGATAGGTCTTTGAGCTTGATACTGTGATAGGGAAGACATGTACATACCCACCAGACCAACAACAGCTAGAAAACAACCAAGTACTGCTAGTATCAGTCGATCTTTTTTAGGCATCTACCACTCAGTATAAAGAATTTTGAAAGGCGAAGAAAGAAAGAAAAAACCAACAACACTTCTTAGGCCTAGAATGATATAATCCTTCGCATTGTCCGTTAACAATCTAAGGAGTAATCCTGTGGCAGATATCACTTACACTGCATATCGTGAAGTTTTGAATCGCCTGCCGATCCTCGACCCTTCTCGTGAAGTTGTAGAAACTCTGTTCCCATATCTCGATGCCAGCATACTGGAACGTGTGCTCGGGAATATTCTCAATTCAGGGAAAGAGCGCATCACTATAGCAGCCCCGCCCATTCGGGTCCGAGGCAATGTTCATATGATCGAGTATGGTATGGTAACAGAATCGGAATCTGGTCTCCCACGAAAGATGCTCAGCTATGCCTATCCCCATCGGATCAAAGACAACGAAGGTCGATATCCATTTGCCAACTCTGCAAATGCCTATGCAGAAGCTCACTGGCCGAGTGAACTCATCAATGACACCTGGGAAACTGTGGGTGTCATCGTTTTAGACGATCCCACACAAATTGACCAACGTGGTTATCCCCAAACTGTGGGCCAACTTTGGTGGGGGCTATCAGCTGAGTTAAACGACTTGATCAACCAGCACCACGCACCTACCAGTGTGATCATCGATGATCATCTCGTGATTTTGACCAATAACTCACTCGAGGCTCGTGAAATGAAGGGTGGACGTGGAGGTTATACTGACTTTAACTGCGCCAACTGTGGGGCAGCCCTAAGTCTTAATCACTGCCGAAACTGCGGTTTTACCTTCAGAGACGATAACTTCCGGTGTGGCGGATTTTCACCGCTCACCCCCAAAATGGTGAGCTACCTGACCACTCATGGACATATTTTTGGAATGGATCCAGAAATTGCTTTGAAAAAAGAAGCACTCAAATTTCAAGAGTACTTCGGTTCTAAAGCCTAAGGAGTCAATCCAAAAACACCCTCACTTGGAGGGTGTTTTTTTTGGTGCAAATCCGTGGTTGGTTTAGATTTGTTAATTATTGAGTAACTGTCTCTTAGTTACGTCCGGCACCTCGGACCATTTTGGGCATTACCCAGTCAAGATCAATACCGTTTGCAGAAGCCCATGACTCGAGTTCGGCTCGGCGGGTTTCATGCTTTGCTCGGCGTTGTTCCGGCGTCAAATCTTTTTGTGACTCAAACTCTGCTTCTCGGGCAGACTGCATCTCTGCATGCTTGGCTAAAATCAGTTGTTTTTGTGAAGCTGTGATTTTGCCATCTGCAACTGCTTGATCAAGCTTCTGATTAAACAAGGTTTGCATTTGAGCTTTTCTTTCTGCATCACTCCGAAACGCTGCTCTTCGTCTACGATGAC
>CAYQZC010000189.1:0-1662 GCA_964421945.1 uncultured Pseudomonadales bacterium | reverse complement strand
GACACCCATTAATGCCCCGACATTGGCTCTCTCCCTGGATCTGGCTACATCCTGCTTGCGAGGCGGGGGTTGGGGTAGGTGGCGGAGTGGGGGTGGGGGTTGGCGAAACAAGGATATCTCCCTCACATACGGACCCCGAGGTGGTACAGGCTAGTGTGCCGCGGATACCACAGTTACTGCCAGAGCGTTTGCCGTCTGGACACAGGGGATTGTTATCGAGTGCACACGTCCTTCCACAGCGGCCATTAGCACATTGTTGTAAACCAGAACAACAACTTTGACCAGGTGTCGGAGCAGTACCTTCGCCACCACAACCTGTCTGCTGACAAAGTTTATCGATGATGGCATTACAGCCACCACCTGTGATTCCTTGGGCTTGGAATTCAGTCCAAGGCACACATCGGTTAAGACAACCAGCACAATACACACCCGAACAACTACCGTTAGCATTTGGGGCAGTGGTGGGAGCGGTCGACTGAGCTGGAGCATTTTGACAGCTGCTGCCACTACAAACTCCACCGTTACAGCTTTCTTCTTTCCAAATCGGAGCAGTCGGGGTAGAACCAGATTGGCATCGGAATTGGACACCCTCTCCCTGGTTGCGGCAAGCTGTGCCACCGATTGCGACACCATTGTCACATCCAGCACCTGCTGCCAGTTGACGTAATTCTTGAGGAAGGGAAACTAATTTGAGGGCAGAAGCGACACTCCCTATAGTCAAAACTAACGCTAAGCCCAGACCAAATGAGATCCATTTTCGCGACCTCAAAAAACGAGATCGCTTACTAGGCTCTCTTCTCCACGCTGACCAACGATCTGCCGGTGTCTGCACTATCACAGACTCAGTGTATACTATTCGTCTTCAGGTTGAGAAGAGATCAATCTTTCGATTTCTTGCTGAAAATCTTCTAGACTTTCGAAATCACGATAGACACTCGCAAATAACAAATATGATAATTTATCGAGTTTTCGCAAACGATTTATCACCAAATTTCCAATTTCCCAACTTTTGACTTCGCTGGTGGTTTTGAGGCGCAGTTTTCGCTCTACCTCACCTAGCATGTCTTCAATATCGGCCATCGAGACCGGTCGTTTCCAGGTGGCTTTGACGATGCCACGTTTGAGTTTTTCGCGATCAAAATCTTCTTTGGAACCATCCTTTTTGATGACTTTTAGGTCAATACCTTCGACACGTTCGTAAGTGGTAAACCGTTTGTCGCAAATCCCACAACAACGACGACGACGTATGGTTGACTGGTCATCTGTTTCGCGGGAATCAATCACTGCGGTATCAGGTTTGTTGCAGTAAGGGCACTTCATGCCTGTATTCTAGACTATTTTTGACCGAGTGCAGATTGCAATCGGGTAATAAAAACTTGACCTTGTAAAATAGTTTGATCGATCAAGGCTCGGTCGGCATCTTGAGAAAAGTTTGCTTTTAAGGATTCGAGTTCTTTGGTTTGAAATTCTAGGGCATCAAGACTGGCGCGCTTGGCATGCTCAGACAGTTGGCCATCTAGCGATTCTTGGGCGGCACTAAACAAATATTTATGGGCCTTGGTGGCAGTGCTCAAAGCCAATGCTTCATTTTCTTTGGCTAATAATTCTTTGGTGTATCTGAGTCTTCGGTTAGCATATTCGATTTGAGTAAAAACCCGCTCT
>CAYQZC010000188.1:0-1662 GCA_964421945.1 uncultured Pseudomonadales bacterium | reverse complement strand
CTCAGGCTCGCTCCGCTCGCTTGATGTGCACGAGTCATGCCCTACGGGCAAGTTCAAACCGCACTCGAGGCTAGTTACAAAAACTAACTATTTTTGAACGACTTGTGAAACATGGAGTGAGAAAAATAGTTAGTTTTTGTACCTGTGACCCCATCCGGATTCGAACCGGAGTTACCGCCGTGAGAGGGCGATGTCCTAGGCCAGCTAGACGATGGGGCCGTTAAGATCACTGATTATACCGTATCAAGCTCGAGCTGAACACTCCTTGTATACGTGGTCTCTACATGACGTTATACTACACTTACTTAGTAGCAATCTGTAATTTTACAAGGAACATCATGCAAAAAATCATGGAAATGATCATGAGTAAAGACGCGATGAACGTCGTAGCCAAGGGAGAAAATCTCTTTAAAAATCTGCCTCACCTTCCCGTAGGTGTAGTCGAGTTTTTCGTTAAAATTGCCCCTTACTTAGCATTATTTAGTGCCGTCCTCGGTCTGATCTTTGGGCCGATCGTCGGTCTAGTGGGATTATTATCAGTCATCACTTTGAATCCATTCATCATGCTTTCGATCTTGGGAGGAGCTGTCCTGATGTTCGTCAACGTGGCCATGATGCTGTATGCCTACAAACCACTTCAAAATCGTGAATATAAGGGTTGGTTATTGCTGTTTTGGAGTGAAGTCCTGACTGCTGTCACCACTGTGTTATCAGTTTTGGGCAACGGCAGCATCGCCAGTGTCATCTGGTTGATCATCGGATTCTACGTCCTTTACGAAATCAAACCTGCCTACAATGGCAAGAAGCCAGCTAAAGCTTAGGCACCGCGATCACCGCGAGCCACTCGGCTTCGATAGCTGAATGAGCAACAAGTAATACCAGGTTTTGGTTGAGAGTACTCAGCCAGCCTGGTATTTTTGATACCGGCAGACTCCTGACTTCCACCACTTCATAGCTATACCAGAGATTATTACTACCCAAAACCTTGATAGCGGTCCCGAGATTGAGTTCTGGTAAGGTTTCAAATTCTGGCAAAGTGTTACGGCCAATGATCACTACTGGTTGGCTGTCGCCCAGCTGACCAGATCCTTGCCAATAACGAGGAGTGAGTGTAGATTCCCACCAATTCACACCCAAGAGCTCGGTCTCAGCCAGTACCCACTCTTGGCCAGTGACTGAGATTTCCAATTTTTCTGGTCTGACTCCTGATGTATGGACCACTTGAGGTAAATCAGCTTTGATCACACTAGGGGTGCCAAAAATGCTAAGACTCAGTCCGATGCCGACTCCAAAACCTACCACCGACTGCCACATCCATCGAGTCATCGATGGCAGCGTCATGGCCACATGCCAACTGGGATGATTGGTCCGGCGTCTTTTGATTGATACGGCTCTAAACATATCTCTATTGTATCAATAGACATCAAATCGGCTGGCCTGAGCCCACTTTTTACCAAAACTGCGTATAATCAACCTATGTCCCGGACTCTTCTGATCATCGCTCTCACTCTGCTCATCAGTGTGCCCCTGACTTGGTTTGGCAGTCAGGCATGGATGAAAAATGACGGTTCTTCATTTTTGTCACCATTACTCGAACCCGCCAAACCTTTACCTCTCAAAGCCTTTGCCATCCCGACTCTAGCTGAAAAAACCTATACTGGT
>CAYQZC010000187.1:0-1679 GCA_964421945.1 uncultured Pseudomonadales bacterium | reverse complement strand
CAGTTCGTGACATACCCAGGATGCTACCGACTCCGACTGCATAACTTGGTTTAAGATCTGGATTTGGCAACTGCTCAGCGTAGGTATCCAAAATCCAAGCAATCATTGCTGAAGTCGTGGTCTTTCCACCCACTCCACAAACTGCAATGCCAGCTTTTTCATTAAATAATGAACCTAATGCATCGGCATGAGAAATACAGGGTATACCTTTTGCTATGGCTTTTTGGACCAGGGGATTATAAACACCTTGATGAGCGGCCGTATACACCACCATTTCTACATCGGTGGAAAGTTCATGATCAAAACCACCGTCAATGGTAATAGCAAGATCATGCAATTGATCGGCAGTCACAAATTCTTCTGCCACATCACAACCCCGTACTTCGATCCCAGCATCGCTCAAACAGGCCGCCAAAGCTGCCATTGCCACACCCTTAATTCCCACCAGATACACTGATCGAGCTTTCAAAAGTGGCGGTGTCATGGCTTAACTTTCCTTTGCCAATAAATTTTGTAACACTTGTTCTAGTTTATGACTATCGTGACGCAGTAATGAGCGGTGCGCCGTATCATAGGCAGTTTTATTCATGACTTGATCACTGATAATTGGTGATCTAACTACTCTGCCATCAGATTGCAGATCGTCGACCACCGGAAATTCACCTTCATTAGCATATAACTCTAACGTCGTCTCTGAAATTGATTGGTCATTGATGATGATGGCATCGACTGCTTTGCCGATGGCAGATTCGATCCCTTTGACATGGTCAGTGGTCGTCATATCTGGGGTCTGCGTCAAACGTGTCATCAAGTTCATCACGTACACTGTCGTAGCTTGTGAAGCAGCGAAGGCTTCTTTAATGCCGTTAGCTACTAGCACTGCCTGTAAACTGGCAAAGTAGTCACCAGGACCAATGATCACCACATCAGCGGTCTCGATGGCGACACGAGCGGCTGGATTGAGAGGGGCTGATGGAATCAATTCCACACTAGCTACCCGCTTGGGGTTGCTCGCATTCTCGTCAAGAACATGCTCGCCGACTTGTGAAGTGCCATTTTCGTAATTGATTTTCAGATCAACTATTTCTTGGGTGACGGGGATCACCGATCCCTCAATTCTAAATACTTTTTCGGCAATATCCAAAGCCTTGGTGGTATCTCCAGTCATATCCTGTAAAGCTGTCAAAATCAGATTGCCCAAATTATGTCCTTTTAGACCATCACCTTTGCTAAATCGATACAGCAAAATCCGCCTGATCCACTCTTGGCCTTCACTTTCTGCCAAAGCTGCCAGGGCTTGTCTCAAATCACCCACCGGTTGAAACCCAAACTCATCGCGAATCCTGCCTGTAGAACCACCAGAATCAGAAACACAAATGACAGTCGTAATATCAGCTCTCAAACGCTTTAAGGCGGCAATCACCGGAAATGTCCCGGTCCCACCACCGATCACGACTGCTTTTTTTCCTTCTAACATACCACTCCTTACGTTTCAGATTCTAAAGCTTTGCTAACTGCTTCTTGATCACTCCATGGATATTCCATACCACCATAGTTCATACTTCGTTCGTGACCTTTTCCTAAGATGGCAATCGTATCACCTTTTTTGGCGATTTTTCTCAATGCAAATGTAATAGCCTCTTGCCTATCAGCAATCGAAATCACTTTACTGTGGTTAT
>CAYQZC010000186.1:0-1714 GCA_964421945.1 uncultured Pseudomonadales bacterium | reverse complement strand
CACTCTCCAGACAAATTGATGTGTTTGAGCCGCTCAAACCACCCCATGTTGGCCTGTATGCGTGTGGACTCACCGTGTATGACTTTACCCATCTGGGGCATTTACGCAAGTACACCATGGATGATGTGTTGATCAGGACATTTAAGCGACTAGGCTATCAAGTCAAGTTTGTGCAAAACATCACCGATGTCGGACATTTGGCTTCCGATGGTGATAGTGGGGAAGATAAGCTGGAAAAAGGAGCACGCAAGTATGGTAAGTCAGCTTGGGATGTAGCGCGAGAATTTGAAGATTATTTTTGGAAATCCATGGATGCCATGGGAAATCTAAGGCCCGATGTCAGCTGCCGAGCTACCGAGCATATCGAAGCCCAGCTGGAGCTGGTTAAAACCCTCGAAAAGAAAGGTTTTACCTATGTGATTGAGGATGACGGGGTCTACTTTGATACTTCGAAATTGGAGGATTACGGTAAGTTGGCCCTGGTAGACATCGATCAACTTCGTGAAGGAGCTCGGATTGAGATGATCGCTGGCAAAAAGCATCCGACTGATTTTGCCCTATGGAAGTTTGAGCGTCCTGGAGAGAATCGAGCTATGGTGTGGCCAAGTCCCTGGGCAGAACGGAGTTTCCCGGGCTGGCATATCGAATGTTCAGCCATGAGCATGCAGTACTTAGGTGAGCAATTTGATGTGCATACTGGAGGTATCGATCATATAAATGTGCATCACACCAATGAAATTGCCCAGGCCGAAGCTGCGACTGGTAAAGAACCATTTGTGAAGTATTGGGTGCACCACAATCATCTCTTTGTTGATGGCGTTAAAATGAGCAAATCTTTAGGCAACTTTTTTACCATTGATGATGTTTTAAAGAAAGGTTATTCACCTCAGGCTCTACGATTGCTTTTCTTGACCAGCCATTATCGATCTGAGATGAATTTTACCTGGGAAAATTTGGCAGGCATGCAAAAATCTTGGGAACGGTTAGTACGCCAGGTGGTCCAACTGAAGCAAGAAACCGGCCGGACTATGTTAGCTGAAAGTAAACTCGAGACCATCGATGAGCTCAGAGCTCGATTTGTAGCGGCTGTGGAAAATGATCTTGATACACCGACGGCTGTGGCTTTGATCTGGGAGACTATCAAAACCAATATCCCCAGTGCTGATAAATATGATCTGCTGATCGAGTTTGATGAAGTTTTGGGATTGGGTTTGCGAAAAGCTGAAGTTTTTTTGGCTGAGTTGACTACCAAATCTCAACAACAATGGCTCAATTTCGAGCAAGCCCCGGCAGAAATCCAAAATTTACTGACTGAGCGTGAGACCGCTCGGCGAGATAAAGAGTGGGGAAAAGCTGATGAAATCCGGACTAAATTAACACAAGCTGGTTTTGTGCTAAAAGACACTGCCGAAGGCCAGCTGGTAATGAAAATAACTGCCCCTGAGGAATAATATGTCAAAAAATACCAATCGATTGTCTTTGGGACAGCGACTGCGTCAGGCACGTCGCGAAAAAGGATTGTCACAGCAAGCATTAGCTGTAGCCTTAAATGTTACTGATAAAGCTATCAGTGCTTATGAGGTGGATCGAACCGAACCGACTTTGGCGACTTTAAGATTGATCTGTAAAGCTACCGCCAAACCAATTGGGTATTTTTTGGATGACGATGCCAATTTTGATGCGGTGGCGATTGCCAGTAAATTGATGACAGTCG
>CAYQZC010000185.1:0-1741 GCA_964421945.1 uncultured Pseudomonadales bacterium | reverse complement strand
CCCTCTCTTCAAACAAACAAAACTTTGTTTTTTTGAAAAGAGCCCAGTACAAAAAAGGAAACAAACTATGCAAAAAATTTCTTTAGCTTTAGCGATCATACTCGTAGGTGGTGCTTTGGCATTCGTGCTCAATACCCATTTCACCAAATTAGCTGAGTACAATCAAAAACGTGCTCGTGACATGGCTGTCGATGGCTGTATGCAAAATGCCACTCTTACTTGGCAAGAAAAACGCAAAGAAGATCAGACTCTACTTAACACTAACGTCGAACCCAATCGTTTCTGGTACAAACTCTGTATGCAAGAAAAAGGGTATGACGTGCTCGTCGAGCTCTAAACCCGCTGACTATGTCTAAACTGCTCAGCACCTGGCCCAAAAAACTTCTCTTAGCTTTGTGTTGCCTGCATCTTATCATCAACATTATTTGGCTCTGTCAAAACACAGCTCCATTGCCTTGGGACCAAGCTGGGCATACTCGATTGGCGACTGAGTTTTCACATTTTTGGCAGGGCACATACTCCAAACCGTTTACCTTTATCCAGATTTCACCATATTACCCACCGTTGACACATACCATCGCCAGCTTTGGCATCTTACTGTTTCGCAATCCAACTTTTGTGTCTTCACTAGTAACTTCTGGCTATTTCGTAGCTTTGCTAGTTGGCATATTTTTCACCGCCCGTGAACTCAGTAAAAGTGAGTGGATCGGACTGTTAACGGCCCTTTTCTTTTCGCTCTACCCGCCAGTCTATGAAAACAGCCGTTGGTTTTTATTGGAGCTACCACTTTTGACGTGGTTAGTTTGGAGTTTTTATTGGTTAAAAAAATCTGATGCCTTCACTCACTGGCAACCTACATTTTTCTTTGCCTTATCAGTGGCGGCCCTGTTACTCACCAAGTGGACCGGGATTATTTTCTTGACCATACCAGTTTTATTTGCGCTGATTTCCAGAATAAAAAAAGGTCTAACTACCCACCATTTGACTCAGTTTGGTTTGATCACCATGATCATAGCCATCATCGTGTCACCTTGGTACCTTACTAATTTTGAATTTTTACGGACCATGTCTCATCTTGCACTGCAAGGTGAAATCACTGATCCTCAGACATTCTTAAGTGCTGAAAATCTGCTATTTTACTTTAAACATGTGCTTAATTTTCAGCTCACGATTTGGCCAGCCATCATGGCCCTGTGTAGCTGGATTTGGTTGACACTTTTCCATCGCCAAAAACATTCTCTACTGATCACAAGCTATCTGCTTTTTGGTTACTTCATTTTTACCTTTATCGGCAATAAAGACATCCGCTATACCTTACCACTGTTACTAGGATTAGCCTTTGCCACCGCCACCGCGCTGGCGGAGTTTTGGCAAAGAAAAAACTTTATTGTTACCGGTTTGATCGCCAGCAGCTTGCTGGTTTTGGCCAGCTACTTCGGAATACTTAGTTTTCATCTGCTGCCCACCTATCAAAAAGCAATATATTTGGGACCGATTGGTTGGATCGATTACATCAACACAGGGGACATCGTGGTACATGCTCCACAAAAAGATGTATATCCAAATCAAGCCATCATGCAGTTTTTGTTGCAAAAACACCGTCATACCCCAGCTTCGATAATGGTCGGTATTGATCAACCAAATCTCAATCCAGCCAACCTCTATCTAGCCAGTGTCATAGCTGCGAGTGATAAACTAAGTTTTGAAGCCCCAGCATTTACCACGGCTTTTGAAAATGAAA
>CAYQZC010000184.1:0-1746 GCA_964421945.1 uncultured Pseudomonadales bacterium | reverse complement strand
AAAACCATCAGTCCAAGTCGAGATCGATGCAGCTAAAGAAACGTATCGACGACAGTTTGAGGCCTACCGGACCGCTGAGCGTGCTTTTGAAGTTTCCAAACAGCAATTTCAGCAATTAGCTACTTTGGCCTCATTGGAAGATGCAGTGAAATCGAGCCGGGAAGTCATGCGGCTGCGAGGTGAAGTCATTTTGACGTACCTGGAAGTTTTACGATTAGAGCTGAGTGAGGCTGAGGGCATCGAAGTGGCAGCCAAAGATCAGGCTATGAGTGACATCGTGGATCAAATCAATGGTTTGAGAGCCCACGTGGCGCAAGTCGAAGCCATCGAGTCTCGAGCTGAAGTTGCTGATCGGGTGGCAGATTTTGCAGTGTTATCTCCTCAATTACAAGAAGTAAGTTATCGGATTTTGAGTTTGCTGAATGTCGGTAAATTGCGGGTAGTGTACGACAAAGCCAATGCCATCACCAATGAGCTCCAGACTTCTTCATCGACTTCGGATGATCCTCTTAAACAAGCTGAGCGTGATCGTGCTTTTACTGAAACATTCAGGGTTTTGGGTGATACTCAAAACCAATTTCAGACGGTTGATATCGAGTTTGAGCGCGTCAAAGGAAAACATACCCAGGCCACTTTTAATATCGTGAATCGACAGCTTGGGAAAGTGTATGCCAGTTTATCGCAGATTATTTCGTATTTAGAGGAGTTGACCTAAGCCCATGGTAAAAAACGAAGAAACACATGACGAGTTGGTTTTGACCAATCAAACAGAATTTGGCCAGGAAGAGCCACTGTTTGAGTCGACGTATCATCCTCCTCAGCCAGTCAGTCATGTGACACCACCACCTGCCAAGCCTCAAACCAAGATCTGGTGGATCGGTGGCATCGTATTTAGTTGTGTGCTGGTGGTGTTTGGGTTGTTGGCATGGTTGATCCAGCCTATGGTCCAAACTCAGATGCAACCACCTTTGGTCACCAGTTCTCCACTGCCTGTGTCAAAATCACCTATGGCAGAGCGAGTGGACGCCGTGAATGCTGAGCTCCAAGCTGCTGATCCGACTCGGCCAGCCTTTACTTTTCCCCAGGTTGAAATGAATTTGTTTCTTGATGATCCCAAAGCTCGACGCTAAAACACTATCGTCGATACCTGAAAATCACCCACGCGAAAATAAACCAAAAACTAATGCCAAATAAGGACACGGTCATGTTTTGGTAGAGTAGGCTTCCCAGTTGAGCAGTCAGTTCCGCCGGAATGAGCGCGTACAAAGCCACTTTCCAAAGCTGGGAGAACTGCCATTTCCATCCTGCAATCCTTACCATAAAGTAGACCAAGAGTACGTCGAGCAAGATGGTCCAGAGTCGGGCAATAAACAAGCTCACTGTACCAAAAGGTGGAAGCCACCAAGCAAGTGTGGTAGATGCCTGGGTCAATTGAGATTTGATAGTAACTTGATGTTGAGGCCAAGTTTTTTTGTTGAGGTTCCAGCCCTCAGTCGTACTTAAAAGAGCATCTAGCGGAGCTGAGCTCCATTGTTTCTGACTGTCTTGGAGCCAGATCGCGACTGGGGTGATCAAAAAAAGTGGGCCCTCAATGCTGGTTTGGGTGTTGGGATCGAGCTCGGTAGGTACTACTAAAGCCACTGTTTCACTCAGCTTGGCTTCAGTGGGGAAACTACTAGGATAAGGAATACTCACCGGAGCGGTGGGGGGATTGAGGCTCAGCCGGCGGGTATCCCAACTGAACTC
>CAYQZC010000183.1:880-1772 GCA_964421945.1 uncultured Pseudomonadales bacterium | reverse complement strand
GAATCAACTGAGACAGCAAGCCAAACAGATGCAACAACAATTGGCGGCTGAAGAAATTGTGATCGAAGAAGGTGACATCCGAGTTGTCATCTCTGGCGACCAAAAAATCAAGCAATTTTCTGTCCAAGGCATCACCAGCCAAGACGCTATCGATGTTTTGAATAAGGCAATTAAGAAATCCCAAGAATTGGCAGCTAAAAAGCTCCAAGAAATGACCGGCGGACTCGCAGGCATGATGGGTGGCGGAAAATCAGAATAGTTTCAAGTAAACATGGAATTGCTTTTAGCGACCCACAATCAGGGTAAGGCTACCGAACTGCGTACCTTACTGTCAGAACTTGGATGGCAGGTATTGACGCCAAACCAAGTCTCCACAGTTAGTGATCTCGATGTGGTTGAGGATGGTAGTACAGTAGCTGAAAATGCCGTCAAGAAAGCTGTGGCATTTGGTACTGCTGCTAAGTTACTCACGCTTGCTGATGACACTGGTCTTGAGGTCGCAGCTCTTGATGGTCAACCTGGTGTACATGCCAAACGCTATGGTGCGACTGCCTCCGAGCGCAATCAAAGACTGATCACAGCCTTGTTACTGGCGGATGACCGCAGCGCTCGGTTTGTGACGTGTCTCTGTCTCTATGATCCCCAGTCAGACAGCACGGTGACTTTTGAAGGTGAGCTGGTTGGTAGAATCGCTACTAAAGAGGCTCAGCAAGAGGTGATGGCAGGTGTAGGGTATGACACTGTTTTCATCCCAGCTGGTTATTCTCAAACTCTGGCCGAACTCGGTCCCGAAAAGAAACAACAAATCAGCCATCGTCGTCGTGCTTTAGATAAGGTAGTAGCTTACTTGGAAAGTCACTATGACCGATCATAACTATCAACCTTCACCAGA
>CAYQZC010000183.1:0-870 GCA_964421945.1 uncultured Pseudomonadales bacterium | reverse complement strand
ATGTGCTGGTAAACTTTGCTTTAAATAGCGGTCAGGGCGTCAAACCAAACGAAGTGGTAGAGTGTATAGTGCCAGACGTAGCCAAGCCATTAGCTTTAATGCTCCAGAACACCATTCTCGAAGCCGGTGCTCATCCCATGATCAGATTGATCCCAACTGGGTTTGAGAAAGATTTCTTTGCTCGAGCAAATGGTGACCAACTCCAATTTTTTCCTGAGACTTACCTGAAATCAAAAGTCAGTTTAATCGACCATCATATTGGGATCATTGCCGATGTTGATCCATTTGAGTTGGCCGAAATTGAACCACACAAAATCATTACCGCTCGTGACGCCAAAAAAGCCTATCGAGAGTGGCTGACTGAAAAAGAAGTCCAAGGTAAATTCACCTGGACTTTGGCACTCTGGGGTGTGGCCAGCAAAGCTGAAATCGTGGGTGTGAGTTTGGAAGAATACTGGAACCAAATCATCAAAGCTTGTTTTCTAGATGAGGCTGACCCAGTGGCTGAATGGCGACAAATTTCTGCCATGCAAAAGCAGATTTTAGAAACGCTTAATTCTTGGTCGATCGATCACCTGGAAATCAAAGGGCCGGATTCGGATTTGATAGTCAAACTAGGTGAAGATCGGATTTGGCAAGGTGGTAGCGGGCGGAATATTCCTAGCTTTGAATTTTTTACGTCACCAGATTGGCGTGGTACTCAAGGCTGGATCAGATTTAATCAGCCAGTTTATCGTTATGGTCAAGTTATTTCGGGTGTCAAACTTGAGTTTAAAGATGGTCTGGTAGTCAATGGTACCGCTGAGGTTGGCCAAGCATTACTTGATCAGATGCTCAAAAGCCCAAACGCCGACAAGATCGGCGAGTATT
>CAYQZC010000182.1:0-1778 GCA_964421945.1 uncultured Pseudomonadales bacterium | reverse complement strand
AACTGGGGACATCGTCAAGTTGATAGCGCTTTGAGGGGGTGAGGAAGGGGTGGCAGACGATGTGCCCGATTGGCTTTGAGCCAAAACTGGGGACAATGCAGCGGACCCCACAGTAACTGAAACCACAAGCCCAAAAACCGCGATCATTTTGATCAACCATGTTGACATACTCATGAGTATACTGTGTTTCTTTAAATCAAACAGTGTCTGTTTTAGAAGATTCCTGCACCTACTACTGTCAGTGTGTCGGTGTAGTCACTAGCAGCAGGTGTGACACCAGAGATAGTAGTTCGTGGAATCAAGGTAATCACATCTCCATTTGCAGTGCCATTTGAACTAGCAAACGACTGTAAGGTGGTGCTCAGAGTACCTCCTGCTGATGTCGTGGTTCCGTTGTACTCAGCTGCCAAGGTGACAGTACCACCGCTACCTGCATCTGTCGTAAGATCAGCATCCAGGACATAGCCCTCAGTCCCAGTTGAGATTGTTGATGGGGCGGCATCGATACTACCAGTGGTATTAATCGTGTGAGAGGCACTGGTGGACGTCAATCCGACGTTAGCACTCCTCACCCAGGCATTCCAGCCACCAGGCGCATTGGTGGTAATTGTCACCGTTGTGCCACCTCCAGATATCACTGAGCTTGAACTAAGGGTACCCAAAGCTTGTGAGTTATTGCTAAAAACAAAAGTGAAGGTAGGTGCAACCGAGGCTGTGATAGAGATTTGGTCATTGGTGATAACCGGGACAGCCAAGTCATCTGTGTCACCCGTAGTGGCATCACCTGCATCTCTGGTAAACAGAGTATGGATGATGGTGGTGGATGCGCCAGGGTTTGAGATCAAACCAGAACCAGTAATATAAAAACCGTAGGTGGTAGCATTTGTTAAGGCAGTAACTGGGAATCGGATAGTGTTACCAGAAACTTGGTCAGCTGTGGCTATACCTGGCATGGCAGTGACTCCACCTGGCAAACCTGATGTGCTGACAGTGTAATTACCTGCTGTCGTAGAGAAATGAGTTGTTGATACCCATTCGCTATCCAATGTTAATTTGATATAGGCTTCAGTAAACGCAGTTGAAGATGTAGTAAACACTACCAAACAGTCACCTGGATCTGTACTGGCCATCATTCTGTCACAGCGAATATAACTGTTGCCTGCTCCAGCTGCCTGAGCTTGAGGCACGCGTAAAAATCCGACGGCAAATTGAAGGAAAAATAAACATGCCAAAAACAAAAGGGACAGCGATTTGCGTTTCATAACTAACATCAATATTGAAGCTTGCGATGGATAATGTCAATCAGTCAGTTTTATTGTCCACCAATATATCCCACAGGTGCATACCGATCCACTTCTTGTACTAATTGTGAAATCAAAGGTAAACAGTCATCGAGTTTTCGATAGACGTCAGGTCGTTCAGTCAAAATACTGATAGATTTGATAATCTTAGGAATAAAAACATGCATTCGTGTATCTTCTAGCGTTTTTATGACATTTTCTGGATCTGAGTCCAAATCTCTGCGAGCGCTACCACGACTTCTCAGTCTACCGGTACCATGTGGGACCGCGAAACCGATTCCTGATAGAGCAGGTGTTCCATTGACCACTACCATATCACCATTCATAGATGAAGGGATGATAGTTTGAGTGCCGGGCAGTAGTTTGACGGCGCCTTTATAAATAGTTACCGTTTGCTTTTCTGGATTTTCCTCATAAAAATTATGGACTGTATCAAGCTTGAGTTTAAAAGAGTAATCGGAATATACCGACCTTACC
>CAYQZC010000181.1:0-1810 GCA_964421945.1 uncultured Pseudomonadales bacterium | reverse complement strand
TCGAAGTAAGTGGATTGTAGTTGGAAGATACTGAGGTTCCTGAGTTTCTGGAGTTTGGTTCTTATACCTTCCAGCGACAAAACGGAGAATCTCCCAGCTGCATATACCTCAAACTTGCAAGTCCCGTCATCAGGATGTGGTTTCAAACTAAATTGACAATGAGCTTTATAGCCGTCGTCAAAACAGGTATACCTGACCGTTTTTGGGTGGATTCACCTTCATTCGAAACGGGCGATAGACTCGTGGCTTGGTCAAAACAGCAAGCAGGATACCAGGTCTATAAGCCTGGTTCATTTGCTAAAGTTTCAGCCGATCAAAGGGAGTTATGGGAAAAAATTGAACTAACTCCAGCAGAAGAAGTGCTACTTCATCAACAAGCTGTGGCTCGACGGCAGCGTCAGTTTGAAGAAGCTTGCAGTGACAGGGTAGACATACCAGATGATCTGAGATCTGAATGGTTCGTCTAAAATTTTTAGAGCTTGGCATTTGGCCAGGCTCTTTTTTTGTCTTCAAAATCACGCTGCTGAAGCTGGTACCTCAGTCAGTGTCTCATAAATCGATTGTTTTAATTTTTCAGTGATGGTCATAGTCACCAACCCTTGATGAGGTTGACCATAGACGATGGTGGCGTTCAGTGGTGCTAAAAGTGCCAAGGCTACAGCCGCTAAATCTTCTTCACCATCGATCAAGATGTGACGAGCTTTTTCAGCCAAGGCTTTTTGAAGCGTCAAAACCAATTTTTGGGTGAGCTGACCGGGTGGGTTAGTGACGGTAAATTCTGGTTGAATGGCATCAATAATCAGTGACTCGACTACTTCGCGGGCTCGTTTGCGATCATAAATTCCCAAAGTATAGTGCCAGTTTTGAGTGATAAAAGTCTCGAGGCTCGAATCACCTACTACATAGATTGGTAAAACAGGTTTTAACTGAGCCAAATCAGTGGTGACAGGGCCTTGGGCTTGACTGAAAATCTGACGTTGGTGTTCACTGACGATCACATCGTGTTGCAGCGCCTGTATCCATACCACTCCTTGACGACTGACTTGCCCAGCTCTGATCCGGTCAGAATGAAGTTCGACTCCACTTTCATCTTTGACCATCTCGCAGATCAAAATTGGCAAAGGTGCCAGGTGTCTTTGGTGGCGGACGGTATTTATCAAATCAGCGCCAGCTTTGGTTTCAGCACTTACCCATAGCCCATCGACGGTAGTCTTTTCCAGTGTCGGACCATATGGGTCGGTCAAAGTCACGATTTCAAACGACAGTTTTTCTCGTGTGCAAAAATCTTTTACAGCTTGCCTGCGGACTTCAAATGACTCCAGACTTTCAGGATTTTTTTTGGTTCTGGTAAGGGCTTCACTGGTGATCCCGATGAGCAATTCATCAGCGTGTTCGGCTGCTTTTTGCAAAAATACTTCGTGACCTCGATGGAAATGATCGAAGGTACCGCCCAATCCTAGTTTTCGAAAATGATGCATACTAAGTATCCTGTAGTTGTAGCAATTGCGTCTCCTGATTATACGTAAGAAATCCATCTTTGAGCAGGCCAGATACTGCGGTTTCAAATTGATGGCTGCGACCAGGGAACTTTCCTTCTAGATCTGAATAGCTGAGTTTTGATTGGGTTGCTAAGTGTTTGAGGATTTGGCCTCTCACTTGCCTTAATGAGCCATCAAATTTTGATTGTTTAGTATGGTGCTGACTTTGACGGCTAGGGTTTGGTAAAGTTTTTTTCAAAAATGTCCCGTAATCCATCAATGCCGAGTACCATTCCCGGGCCCCAGACATGCTCTGTGGTGGCAGAGTGGCA
>CAYQZC010000180.1:0-1829 GCA_964421945.1 uncultured Pseudomonadales bacterium | reverse complement strand
AATACTTTTCCTAACTGCACATTAAAAATGTGAACCACAACCTTAAAGGAGGTGTGCTATGTGGTGGTCAGCGTTTCAGAAATTCATTGTGATGTTGCTCATGTTCGGATGTTTCATTGGTTTTGCGGCGTTTAGTGAATACCAAGTAGAGCGATATGACCGCGAACATGATGACGATCCTGAGGCCATCGGGTGGTCAATCTCATCCATCGATCTCGATGATAAAGTGAAGATTGAGAGCGATCGATTTCAGCATGTCATAACTGCTTGTGATCAGGTTCAGGATATAACCTACATGTGTCCCGTCTATCAGCCTGGACTCACCGAAAACTTTTACCTGCTGGACCCTCATGATCATTTTGGTGTGAAATACCTTGAGCCAATCACGCATTTCCCGCCAGAATATCTGGATGATTTTGAAACTTACCAGACTACACAAGAACCAATAGTTTGGACGGTGCCAGAAGGTATGTCCGATACCGTCGAAATTTCGATTGATGTCTACCTACCTCACCGGTACTGCTGTCGCCATCAGTGAAGTGTACGGTGTTGTCAAAAGCTCTTTTGTCTTTAACACTGGACGATGCTCGATCACCTTAAAACTAATCGATCGAATCCAATGTGAAAAGAAACCATAGCTGACATCCGATGTGTAGTTTTTCTAAACCCCCAGCGAACACTGAGGGTTTTTTTTATTCTCGTCTCAATTAAAAAATATATAGGATTGTTTTTAACATCATATTTTGATATACTCCGCATCAAGTGGAAACCTACACTTCTGTGTGGGATGCACCTTAATAAATTGGTTCAGTTTTTTTAAAGATACTGTCTCGCACTCTCAGTTTTAGATCTAGAACTCAGGGTGCGGGACGGTATAAAAGATTCCGTATCGCGAATCTCCGAAGACCCGTGGAGCCAACATGCGTAAAATCGCGTTGTTCTTGATTGTCTTAGTTACCTTCTGCGCTGGCATCCCTGCCTACGCGCAAGGGGACGAAACCTGTGTGACCATTGATGGTCACGAAGTGTGCGGTAGTCTCGAAGAGATTATTGCTATTCTTGAAGCGATGGATGGTGGATCTGTGCCCGCTGCTGCTGAAACACCTGCCGAAACAACTGACCCTGTTGCAACACCTGCAACCGGCCCTGTCCTATCGGCGACTGAGTATCAGTTCGACTTTTCAACAGTCGATCCAGATGAACTGTATTTCGAGATCCTTGGAGCACGGAACAGCGTCCCCATGGCTGAAGTTGATTATGCACGGGGTGGATTTAGTTCACCTTGGCCCTCACTTTCGCACGTGCTGGCCGAGCCAGGGAAGTTGATCGTTGATCAAAAATTCCCACAGGCCACCATCGATGCCTCGAATGGAGCCATCTGGCGTGAAGACCTCTTGAATACTTTCAGCCTGAATACAACTGGGGAACCCTTCGTGGCAAATTGCAACGAGGGTGGACTAATGTTCATCACTGGTCAACACGGGGTGTTGGTCTTTGATAGTGGCCCAGTGATTTGGTACCGTGCACCTGACGGCAGTAATGCCCACGTGTATATCAAATGCCCAAATGTGGACAATCTGCGTGGAAGTGACGCCGGAACCAACGTGACTATCTACAGCTATGCTGCTGGTCACGAGGCTGTCAAGTATTACAGTCCCAATCCTCCGGGCGGGTTCGTTTCAGCCGAGGGAGCATTTCAGGCTCTGACGATTAGTCAGACTGATAACTCCAGCGGATCTGAAGGAAGCCACAACACGTATTTTATTGGCATCGACGCCAATACTACTGCGTATACGGTAGCAGTTTGGGATGACGTCAGCATGACCACC
>CAYQZC010000179.1:0-1898 GCA_964421945.1 uncultured Pseudomonadales bacterium | reverse complement strand
AAGTTATAGATATTTTTGTACCAATTTTGAATCGTAGTGTATTGGCAACGGGCACCTTTTTTGACGAAAATTTCCACCACCGCTGAGTGAAGTGAATTACTCGAAAAATTTGGGGCGGTACAACCTTCCACGTAGTGGACACTCGCCCCTTCATCAACGATGATCAAAGTGCGTTCAAATTGCCCAGCATTTTCGGCATTAATCCGGAAATACGTCTGGAGTGGTAGCTGGACATGGACCCCTTTGGGAACGTAGACAAATGAGCCTCCAGACCACACTGCAGTATTCAAGGCAGCAAATTTATTATCACCACTGGGGATCAGTTTCCCAAAATATTCTTTGACTAAATCTGGATATTGTTTCAGACCTTCATCCATCGATAAGAAAATCACCCCATCTTTGGCCCAAGTTTTTTGTAGCGAACCGTACACCACCTCACTGTCATATTGAGCTTTGACACCGGCTAACACTTCTCGCTCAGCTTTGGGAATCCCCAGCCGCTCGAAGGTCTGTTTGACTTCTGGAGGGACTTTATCCCAAGATGTCTCAGCATTCTGGGTGGGACGCAAATAGTAATGAATAGCATCATAGTTAATGGCACTCAAGTCACCACCCCACATGGGCAACGGTTTTGCCAAAAATTGTTCATAGGCTTTTAAGCGCAAAGCCAGCATCCAATCTGGTTCTTCCTTGATGTGAGAAATTTCTCTGACCACACCTTCAGTGAGACCAGGTTTGGTGATATGAGCATAACCACTCGTGGAGAACGCAAAACCATGCTGATAGGTAGGATCTACTTGAGGTTCAAAGCTGCTGGTTTGTTTCTGTGCAAAACGTGCCATAAGTTATTTTTTAGAGTGTCTCATACAGTGCAAACCAAATCGTCACTAGGCGATAGTTTGAGTATAAAATGCCTTCAAATTCTTCTTCCGAAGGTAAGCGATAGAGCTCTTGAAACTCCAGCCACATCGCATCCCATTCGTCTTCATTAATATCAAGAATCTCCAGTTGGGCGGCAGCATAGGCTTGGGTCAACACTTCTGCCATAGCTTCTTCTACTGATGCAGTTTTTCGAAATTGCGACTCAGCAGTTTTCAATAAATCATCTTTATTGAGACCATCCACTAGAATCGAACCTCTCGAAGTTCGACCATTGTTTCGTTCTGCTGACATATCCCTCCGTTTCTCCTACAGACCTTGATAGCCGTCGGATTCCACCTGAGAAATTAATTCTTGGCCACCAGTTTTGGCAATCACACCTGCTTTCAGAATATGCACCACATCAGGTTTCAGATACTTCAAAATCCGCTGATAGTGGGTGATCACAACTACCCCAGTCTGGTATTTTTTAATGATTTTTTTGACACCACTTGCCGTAGCTCTGATCGCATCCACATCAAGACCAGAGTCAGTCTCGTCCAAAATCGCAAACGTTGGTTCGAGGACCGCCATCTGCAAAATCTCGAGTCGTTTTTTCTCACCGCCACTAAAACCTTCGTTAAGTCCACGCTTGAGTAAAGCTGGATTGACTTGGAGTTCACTGGCTAATTGTTCTAAATGTTTGCGAAATGCTAACGCCGAAGGGAACTGCTTTTCAGGTCGGTGTGCAAATCGAGCTTGGTGAGCCTGGCGAAGAAAATTTTGGACTTTCACCCCGGGGATCTCCATCGGATATTGAAAAGCTAAAAAGAGACCAGCCTGAGCACGCTCGTCTGGCGACATTTCGATAATCTCTTGTCCATCTAAAGTGATACTACTCGATTTATCAGGTAAAACCTCATATGAAGGATGACCAGCCAAAGTGTAAGCCAAAGTAGATTTTCCCGAACCATTGGGACCCATGATGGCATGGACTTCACCAGCATTGACCTCAAGGTCAATACCTTTGAGGATGTGGT
>CAYQZC010000178.1:0-1935 GCA_964421945.1 uncultured Pseudomonadales bacterium | reverse complement strand
GTCGAGCGCGAAATCCAAGAAGTAAAAAAAATACTAGAGAAAATGACCAGCCAATCCTAGTGGCGATCACAATTCTAACGGCGTTTGAACATTTTGGCTAAATCTGTAGTGTTGATCAGGATGTGGGTGGGACGACCATGCGGGCACGTAGCTGCTCGGGGAGTTTCCCAAAGTTTTTGGATCAGTTCGCGACGTTGGTCAGGGGTGAGGAAATCTCCAGCTTTGACGGCATGTCGGCAAGACAAATAAGCTGCAGTTCTTTCGGCCTGGCGGTCGATACCATGTAAAGGCTGGCCAATTTCAAAATCGTGAAGCATATCGCCGATAACTGTTTCTAGTGAATGACCTTGTAGCTGAACGGGGACTTGTGTGATGCGAAAAGTATTGCTCCCAAAGGGCTCGATGGCAAACCCAAGTTGGTGAAGTTCTGGGAGCAAAGATTCAAGCAAAAGTGATTCTGCTGGAGCAAGTCGGAGTAGGACCGGTGGTGTAAGTGAGGTCGCAGTATGTTGGTCACTGGTAGTTTGTAATTGCTTGAGGTATTGATCAAACAAAATCCGCTCGTGGACCGCATGCTGATCAAAGAGTAACAGTCCGTCTGGGGTTTGGTAGGCCAGATACGTTCGGTCGATTTGGAGGATTTCAATTTGGTCGAGGGAGTCAAATTTCCAGGGCAATAATTCTTGGGTGAGTACATCGGCGGTTACGGGTGAACCTTGCCGAGACTGAGCTGACCAGTTTTTTTGGCCGGGGTCGGCTAGGGCCCAGCCTTCGGCTGGGCCCACTCTCGGATACACCACTTCTGGCGTTTGTGACAAAACTGTTTCCAACCACATTTGGATTTCTGACCAAGCTTTTTGGTCATGGATAATCCTGACTGTAACTTTGCGAGGATGTGTATTGGCATCTAGTCGCTGAGCCGGGATTTGGAGCTCAAACAATAACCACGGTTCATGTCTGGGTGTCAGGAGTGACGCATACGCTTGCTTTACTGTGCGGCTTAAGGATCCCAGTTTGACTGGTCTGCCATTTACTGCAAAGTACTGTTGTTTCCGATGGAGTGCCGCGATCTGGGGTGAGCCGATCCAGCCTTGGAGTGCCAGCTCAGGAGATTCAAACTTTACTGGTTTCAAATGGCTAGTGATTTTGGTCCCAAAGAGTGATGTCAGACGTTCAAAACTAGTTTGATGAGCGGGGACTTGGAGCAGTCGCCGCTGGTGATGAGAAAAACTAAATCCTACTTGAGGATAGTGGACAGCTAGATGGGTAACTACCTCTAGTGACGCTCTCAATTCTGTAGCTTCAGCTTTGAGAAATTTTTTGCGGACAGGATGTCTTTCAAACAAATGTCTGACCACCAATGTGGTCCCGACCGGTAGCGCCAATGGAGTGGGTTCTGGTGAAGAATGGTCTAGTTTAAAGCCGAGTTCTTGATCTTGGGTGCGCGAAAAAATTGTCAAATCCGCTACACTGGCGATACTGGCCAGAGCTTCACCCCGGAATCCCAAACTCGCAATTTCAGCGAAATCTGCCAGAGAGCTGATTTTACTGGTGGTATGGCGTTGGAGTGAAAGCGCTAGCTCTTTCTGGGGTATGCCACACCCGTCATCACTGATTCTGATCAATTCGAGGCCCGCCCCTTCCAACTCGATAGTAACCTGGGTGGCTCCTGCATCCAGGGCATTTTCCACCAATTCTTTTACCACATCAGCAGGGCGCTCGATGACTTCACCAGCTGCGATGGCAGTGATTACTTCTGGTGGTAGCAACTGGATGGTCATAGGCTTTTTTTCCAGTCTGAAAGCAGTGTCAGGGCTTGTAATGGTGTCATGGTATCTAGATCCATCGTAGCCAATTCACTCAAGATAGAGTGAATATTAGCAGAAGTGGATTTGCTGGCGCTTGGTTTGGCATCGTCGCTGCTGTTTTGCTCAA
>CAYQZC010000177.1:538-1946 GCA_964421945.1 uncultured Pseudomonadales bacterium | reverse complement strand
TTTTTTCATTACAGGCTGTTCCTAAGTTGCCCTCAATGTTGACTACTTTGTCATCACACATATCCACCGATATTCCATTGAGTGAATGGGATACTTGGCTCCAGCGCGCCGATGAGTTGGATCAATATGAAATCATTGGGATCACGATCGACGATAAAACACATCTCAAAGCTAGCAAAAGCAGTGATGGTCAATTTATCTTGATTCCCAAGACTGGTGATGGGAACTGGACAGACGTCCAAAACTGGATTATAATGCAACTAAGTGGCGTAAATCAGTAAGCTTTACATACTTAGTACCAGCTGGTCGTCACCATTTTTTTATGACATTGTTACAGATTATTTTGGCTACCACTTTAGTAAGTAGTATCTCCTTGATCGCAGCTTGGTTTATATCTGCACTGCCTGGTAAGCATAAAAACATCACTTTTTGGCTTGTTTCACTTTCAGCCGGTACTTTGATGGGCGGAGCGTTTTGGCATCTGTTACCTGAAGCTATCGAAAGTGTGGGAGTGATGCCGACTATGACCACCACCTTGGGAAGCTTTGTGGCGTTTTATATCATCGAGAAAGTTTTGCATTGGCAACATTGTCATAACCCTTCACACGAGCACAGTTTTGGATACTTAAATGTGGTGGGTGATGCGATCCATAATTTTTTAGACGGAGTTTCGATCGCCGCCGCATTTGTGATCAATCCTTTACTAGGTATCAACACTGCTTTCGCGATTGCTTTACATGAATTGCCGCAAGAACTTGGTGATATCGGCACCCTGATGCATGCCGGTTTTAGTCGAAAAAAAGCCTTGTTAGCAAACTTTGGGGTGGCACTGACTGCGGTCGTAGGTGGAGTAGTCGGTTATGGTTTGACCATGTATGTCCAGGCCATTGTGCCATATTTACTGCCTGTTGCTGCTGGAAGTTTTCTTTATATTGCTAGCTCAGACTTGATTCCTGAACTGCGGCAAGAGCGCGATCCGATGCGATCATTTTGGGCCTTAGCCTGGTTCGTCTTAGGTCTAGTGATCATGTATTTGGCTTTATTTACTGAGCCTCACTAGTCTATACTGGTGGTATGCCCACTTTTCAGCGGTATATTCTGCGGTCAGTCATCATTTTTTTGATGATTAATGTGGCGGGACTCTGGACCGTCACCTACTTGCAGATGCGTAAGTTAGAAAAGTTGCAGTTGCAATCAAATGCTACTCAGATAGAACTCGAGACTTGGTCAATGCCTTTTTCAACTACAGGTACTATTTTGCCTGAAGTTTCTAATGTGAGTAGTTTCAGTGCTACCCCTGTCCCAAACACGACAAATAAACAGACAAATCAAGCCATACTTCAGATAAATTCTGATGTGCAAGCCCTCGAAAAACGACTCGATGCCTTGGAAACACAGCCGAGTGCGG
>CAYQZC010000177.1:0-528 GCA_964421945.1 uncultured Pseudomonadales bacterium | reverse complement strand
CCCGGCCTCTGAACCCCGAGAGACGGTGCTGTTCTTGGGCTCCGGAAGCAGTACAGACACCAGTTGGTCGACTGTGCCCGGGGCCAGTATTCAGCTCAATCCATCTGATTACCCAGGTTTGAAATCAGTCACCTTTGAGGCCGCACTGGCGATTTTGGGAGGTGAGGCCAGTGCTCGGCTGGTAAACACCACTACCGGAGCTGTGTATTACCAATCAGTTGTTAATCACAATACATCGACACCGACCTGGAAAACATCAAGTAGCTTCACACTACCAGCCGGGACAGCCACCTACCAAGTCCAGATCCGATCCTCCAGCCGTGAGCGGGTTGATTTATCAGGATCACGATTGCGCTTGATGCAGTAGAATACAAGCATCATGACGGCACTTCCAACTCGTTTCCAAAATTATAAACAGTCATTGAGTCAGGTCTTGACTCAACTTTTGGCCGAACAAAAACAAGAATTCCGATCGGTGGGATCTCTATCAGATGAAGTGTGGGACCATATTTTGCAGACTTCGTTAGC
>CAYQZC010000176.1:0-1994 GCA_964421945.1 uncultured Pseudomonadales bacterium | reverse complement strand
CTGTTTTGCTCAAATTCTTGTAATAATTCTCTAGCTCTCTCGAGTACTTCTGGCGGTAAACCTGCCAACTCAGCCACTGCCACGCCAAAGCTATGTGAAGCCCCTCCTGACTTGAGTTGATACAAAAACACAGGCTTGCCTTGATGCTGGGTGATCGCTAGGTGACCATTGCTGACATGAGTCGGGAATAGTTCGGCTAGGACTTGCAGTTCGTGATAGTGAGTGGCAAATAGGGTCTTGGGTCCTTGAGGTTGGCTTTGTAAATACTCGACCACTGCCCAAGCAATACTGATGCCATCATAGGTGCTGGTACCCCGGCCAATTTCGTCCATGATGATCAAGCTTTGTGGAGTGGCTTGAGCCAAGATCGCAGCTGTTTCAGCCATTTCTACCATGAAAGTCGATTGGCCAGCAGTGATCCGGTCGCTAGCGCCACTTCTGACAAAAATCTGATCGCACAAACTAATTTGGGCAGATTTGGCAGGCACAAAACTACCGATCTGGGCTAAGAGTGTGATCAATGCTACTTGGCGCATAAAAACAGATTTACCAGCCATGTTTGGCCCGGTGAGGATCAAAACTTGATTCTGGGTGGTGCTGAGATTGACATCGTTGGGGATGAAGTGATGGGGAGGGAGGAGGCGTTCGACCACGGGGTGGCGGCCTTGAGTGATCGTCAGCTCACCGGTTTCTACCAGCGTTGGCTGATGATACTCAGCCTGGACAGCCAGTTCAGCTAGGGCAGTGACGCAGTCGAGCTCGGCTAAGTCATGAGCGAGGGTTTGCCATTTGTGGGTTTCACCTAAAACTTCATTTACTAATCCAGTAAAAAGTGAATACTCGCGATCCACCATGAGGGTTTGGGCCTCAAGTAATAATTGTTCATGATCTCGTAACTCTGGGGTGGTAAATCGCTCGGCATTGACGAGCGTTTGGGTGCGTTGAAATGTATCGGGAACTAATCGACTGTTGGCTTTGCTGACTTCGATGTAGTAGCCAAAAACTTGGTTGTATCTGACTTTTAGGGTAGTGATGCCGGTTTGATTTTTGATAGTTTGTTCGTACTCACTCATCCAGGTCTGATGGGTAGTGACAGTCTGGTGCCAGCGGGTGAGATCAGGATCCACTTCAGGATTGATGAGGCCACCTTGCCGAGGATCGGTGGGAGGGTCTTCTACCAAAAGCTGTTGCAGACGAGCCTGGATGGTGTGGGCCCAATCGAGTGATTGCTTGGTGAAACCGGGATGTAATTCAGCCAGGGTGAAAACTTCCAGCAGACTATCTCGGATTGCTGCTAAATCCCGAGGTGTCCCTAAGCCAAGGGTAAGTCGAGCGATAATTCGCTCAAAATCCGCTGCCTGGCGGAGCTGGATCCGAAGTTGGTCTCGGAGGGCCGAGTCAGATACAAATGAAGCAACTTTTTCTTGGCGAGCCAAAAGTGGAGTGAGCTTTTTCAAAGGATGTAGCAACCAATGTTTTAATAATCTGCCACCCATAGGTGTGACAGTCTGATCAATGCAATCTAAAACCGTGCCATGGGTGTCGCCATCATGGAGAGTCTGCAAAAGCTCAAGATTTAGGACAGTTGACCGGGGCAAATGCATGACTTCAGATGAGCGCCAAGCTCGAGCAGGTTGGAGGTGGGTAAGGGTGGTTTTTTGGGTAGCAGTCAGATACTGTTCAGCAATCCCCACCGCGGCATGAGGTGCCTCGGGAGGGGAACTTTTTTCCCAAGTTGACCATTCTGGGACCTCGGTGACCCTGACTTGTGGGAATTTTTGCCAAGCTTCGGCTAGCACTTTTCCTTGATTGCCAGGGGGGACCAAGCATTCTTGAGGTTCAAAATAGGTGGCTAATTCTTCTAGCCAAGAATGCAGATGTACAAATTGGCGCTCACTTTGGCCGAACCAACTTTCACCAGTGGAAAGATCAATGGCTGACCATTCAAGTTTTTTCTTGGAAGGCGAAATCGTGAGCAAGTAGTTATGTTTTTT
>CAYQZC010000175.1:0-1995 GCA_964421945.1 uncultured Pseudomonadales bacterium | reverse complement strand
TTGTGTTCGAATCACAAATCAAAGGAGAACATGCCCAAAGAAACCGCGATCGTCAGATCCACTGCTGTTACCTCTCTCAGATTTGCTGGAGTACCCGGTGACAGGCCGATGGCCATCACCAACCCGTCCGATCCCAGCATTGACTTTACTCCGGCTTCAAAACCGGAATGGGACACGACTGACTCCACCACAAATTCGAAATCATAGAGCCACAGTTTGAGAGCACTTACGCCTGAATTCCTCAACTGCTCGATCACCGACTTGGTAGCTTCTGTCACGGCCATCTTGTCGTAGCTGATGATGACTTCCAACTGACGACCAGGTTCGGTAATGATGAGCTTTTTTTTAAAACCCACCAATTCGATAGTCCATGTCCGACCACCTTGTTCCATTTGGGCAAGCATTACGAAAACTCCTCTGGTAAAGAACTTTGGCGAAAATACAGGTTGATTGTAACATCAATGCCAAACTACAAAAAAAGGGAGTGAATTTCTCCACCCCCTTTAGGATTCTGTGTGCAAACACCCCTATTCTTTGTCGGGGTGCAATGGGTCATTACGGACTCCGAAGGCGTTGACACGCAACGTGTATGTCGCCCCCAGCTCGTACTTTTCCCAATCAGATTGCTTATCTTCGCGGTAGCTGTAGGTTTCCCCTTCAGCATCCTTGAAGAAAACAAGATAGGTCTCATCTCGACTACCGACCCGCTGGCAGCCGATCTCGGCCCGGCCCTCACATAACAGGGTAAATTCACCCCAGTAAGGAGCGGAATGATCTTTTGCGCCAGTGGTGACGTCGCGGACATGGACCCATTTGTCGATGTCGTAGATGTAATAATCCGCGTAGACATCGCGGTTCTCGTAGTCATCAACGGTGATATTTTCGGTGTACGAGACGTCACGAGAACATTCATCCTCGACGTAGTAACCACCACCATCACCTGTATCCTCAAAGTGACCACCGCAGCTATATGTTTCGCTACGTGTCCGCGTCACCGTTTCAGGGTGTTCACCGACTTTGACCCGTTCGGTGTGCGAGAAGCGCCACTGCTTGTCGACTAGACGAGCATTGCTGGGCAAACTCCATCCCTCTTCGCGTACCGTGCGGTACTCTTCGAGGCTGATGACTCGGGTCCATTCATAACCTGTAAGGGTAGACTGGACTTCATGGGTCTTGAAGAATGCACTCCAAATCCCAAACACTAGCAGAATAACGGCAATGACGGCCCCGCCGCCAATTGCAAACGGCTTGAAAACCGACCAATCAAAAGTAATGGGTGTCGCATCCAAAAGAATGCGATCATTTTCCGATTTATTGGGCTGCTTTCCGACGCTTGTGGATTGGGGTGCGTCTTCCTCCCAATCTTCTTTGACTTCGATTGGGCTTTCATCAAGCTCAACTTCTTCACCACCAACAGTTGGATGCTCACCTTGAGCATAGACTTTGGTGGGACGAACTTTGGACTTTCCTCGAATTGCACCGCAGTTGGTACAATATTTCACATCGTTTGCCATCGCGGTACTGCATGAGTCACAAATCCAATCAGGGCCGATATCCCTTAGCAAGGGACCTTCAGTCACAGGCTCGATGCTGGGAAAGTACACTTTCTCGTCGTCCCGCGCATCACCGCAGTTCGGACAAAACTTATGCTCTCCAGCGATCATTTCGGTGCTGCAAGCGTTGCAATCCCAACGACCACGAACACGGATTCTTTTAGTCACAGGTTATCTCCCTTTTGTGACACTTTGTTGTTTTTTTTGCACAGTTTGTTAAAAAGCTTGCCAAATCAGAGATTTAGCCTGATTATTATACATCAAAACCTGGTAAAAATCAATATTATAGGACCTTTTAGCTAGGTCTAGGAAAAACTAAAAAACTAGCCTTTGAGCCCTTGAGGCGTAAAAAAAGCCCTCGGCACAATGGCCTCGGGCTTCGAGCGAAACATCAGTTTAGGGTGTTGGTGTCGGCGTGGGTGTGGCTGTACGGTACCCTGCA
>CAYQZC010000174.1:0-2055 GCA_964421945.1 uncultured Pseudomonadales bacterium | reverse complement strand
CATAGCTCACCATTCAGAAGCTATTGAGTTTGGGACACAGTATTTAAAGGTACTGAAAACGTATGCCGATTGGCCAGAAGCTGCACAAAAAAGACTCCATACTGCAAAGTATTTGAAGCCAACCACCGATGGAAAATCGGTAGACATGCAGGCCCGGGCTGGACTGGCTTTTATAAAAGGTGGAGAAAAAGTCGTGAATGCAGCGATCGCGAAATATGAAGCGGCGGGTCATCATATTTCTGAAATCAAACGAGTGATCGTTCACCATCCGAGCCGGCCTGTTTTTGACGAACTGAAATCGCGGATGCTAGCGCTGGGTTTTGCTGATGCACAAATCAATTGGGTGATCAATGAAGGTAACGTGCCGGTCTGCACCATCCCCATCGCTTTGGGACGGCAACTTTATGATTTGAACCCTGGAGATCAAGTAATGTTTTTGTCATTTGGAGCTGGCGGTGAGTACACCTGTTTTGTGGCAATTGTGGGCGGAAGTGAGACAAAAGACTTATAGTTTTTAACTTCAGGCCTTATCTGATATAATCGCGTTGTTCGTTTCAAATCCAAACGGAGTGAAAAGATGCCTGTAAAACCGATTCTGCCATATGAAGTATCTGCAGCAAAACTTCAAACACTGCCCGATGCTGTCATCGCCTCATTTAATGAGCTGATTTATAGCCATTTTTCCAATGGCACAGCATGTTTTAAGCAGAGCGAAGTTGTTGATCTGATGGTACAAAAAGGTCTGGATAAAGACCAGATTTTTGACAATCACTGGCTAGATGTCGAAAACATCTACATGGCAAATGGATGGATCGTGGAGTATGACAGTCCGGCCTATAACGAAAGTTATGAGCCGACATTTACTTTCAAAGTAAAAAAGAAGGTCTAGCTTCACCTCAATAACTTAACAAGCGGATTAGTCCGCTTGTTTTTTTATGCCTTGATGTGCTTTGGATAGTAGCTTTAGCGTAGGTTGAGTTTTGAGTGATGCCCCGTTAGGATTCGAACCTAAATAAACAGCTTCAAAGGCTGCTGTCCTGCCGTTAGACCACGGGGCAGACGAAGAGAGCTATTATATCAAACCAAAATTGCTTCAGCTAGTCGCGACCTCTGGTTTTTGCCAAACCCAATAACGGTTCAAAGTATGGCTGTGTCCATCGGCCAAAAAACTGGCTTTTAAGGTCAGTGGTAATTGGTAAGTCAAATCCGTCATTTCAGCTTCTGTCAAGAAATGGCAATAGCGGTATTGTGTGGTTTTCCCTACCCAAGTCAGGATGTAGTCGTGTGCCTCGAGTTCAGTGAGTTCGATGCCCAGAGTGGTGGGAGAAACTAGCTTGGCATCAAAACGCGGATCAGTCGCAAATTGCCAGCCAGCTATGACGAGTACACCTCCAGGTCTAAGCCACTCTGCCATGAGTTGGAGGGTGCTCTGGCGCAGGGCAAAACTCGGCACATGATGCATGAAACCAAATGCAACCAGGATATCGGCACTGTTTGGTGCATAACCAGATAGTGTGACCTCGTTTGCGAGTGCTTCGATCAAGTCGACAGATTTGAGCTTAACATCAGGGGTCAGAGCTTTAGCGGCTAGAGCAGCTTTTTCCAGTAAGAAATTGTCACTATCATAGCCCAGGTATTGCCAATGTTGATCAGTGGTGTGATCAGCTAAAAACCTTGGCCAGCGACCATTGCCACAACCCAGGTCTACACAGAGTTTTTTCTCTGGGCCGGTGGGTAAAAAAGGGAGTATCTGATCCCAGCCTTCCCATTTGTGTTGACGAGTTTGGTCAAATTCGGTACCTGATTGGGTGTAAAAATCTCGAGTCAATTGATTAAGTTGGAGGACCGTTTTTTTATTCATAACAGGAGAGAGTGTCAAAAAGTATGATAACACAATAAATTTGCATTCTCGAGGTATACTACACTGTGACGGATTTTACTTTTTCACCAGCAGATTTTGAAACCCAATTGGTGCCTTTTTTTCAGGAACTGCAAGCCACCGAGCAGCCGACCAAGGCCACCATCCGGAAATTAACCAAAAAATACACCAAGCCC
>CAYQZC010000173.1:0-2057 GCA_964421945.1 uncultured Pseudomonadales bacterium | reverse complement strand
GAGTTTGTTTTCATGCGTGTAGAATAGTAAGGTTACATTATCTCTTTCTGAGGCCTACTATGCAACCGATACCCACCATATTTAGTCAGTTGGATCCGTACCAACTTGAGTTGATTCAGCTTTCTTATATTCTCTTGGAAAAAGAAGAGTCCCATCCTAACGGAATCAGTGACTTTAGTTTTATCGTTTTCCCTACCGCCAAAGCCTATGAAGGTTTTCTCAAAGAGTATTTGCTCAAGGCCGGATTCATTGATAAAGAGACGTATATGAGTCGACGGTTCCGGATCGGAAGGGCTTTAAACCCAGATCTTCACACTCAACAACAAGATGAGCGCTGGCTTTATGATGACTTGTCTCATGCAGTCGGCTCCGATCTGGCACGCGAAGTTTGGGATACTTGGCTGACCTGTCGAAATCATGTTTTCCACTACTTTCCCGAACACAACAAAAGAGTCAGCTTGCAGCAGGCTCGAGAGTGCCTTACCATACTAACTAATACTATCGAGGCCATGCTGAAAGCTGGAAAGTAGTTCTATGTCCCAAAGTCTTCATTCATTTGTTTATAAGAATGTGACCATTTCTGGTTTGCCGGGATGTGGTTCTACCACCATGCTAAATTTATTACGTGATACCTTGAGGTTTGATGGCTGGAAGGGATTTAGTGGTGGTGAGTTCATGAGAGCTTATGCTGCTGAAAAAGGATTGTTTGATCCATCAAAAGGCATCCACCACGATGCCAGTGTTTATAGCGATGAATTTGACAGAGAAGTCGATATGGGGATGCGAAGCAAACTCCAGACAGAACAGGGATGGATTTTAGAATCATGGCTATCAGGATTTTTGGCCCAAGGCGTGCCTGGTACCTTAAAAGTGTTAATGACTTGTAGTGATGACGCGGTGCGTGTAGACCGGATCGTGAATCGCGATGGGGTCAATGTCCAAGAGGCCAAAGCCCATCTGCACGAGCGAAAAGAGAAAAATGTCAAAAAATGGACTCGACTATATGGTGATCTATGGACCGAGTGGGTGGTCGATACTGGTAAAGCTACTGCCAGTGATCCAATTGATTTCTGGCAACCAAATCTCTACGATATTGTAGTGGATACTTACTCGACCAATCAGCAACAGGGTTTGAAGATCATCTTAGATGCCATCAAAAAAGGCTAAAAAACCAGCTTCATCAGTCACCCGGGTTTCAGCTAACTCACATCAAGCTTTCTATCCTTTGTTGATGTTGTGTTTGATAGTGTGGGTAGTGTATCGGTCTATTTTTCAGTTTGAAGTTTGGTTTGATGAAATTGTTGGCAAGGCACTTTTCTTTGGATTTCCAGTCTGGCTCTACGTCAACTTGACCCAAAACAAAAGCATCTCAGATACTTTTGCTCCACCCAAACTCTATCGTGGTTTATGGCTGGGGATCGCCTTGGGAGGGGTTTACGGTTTTGCCACCTCGATTTTGACGCTCATCCTCAATCGAGCCCAAATCCAAGCCGCGCCTTTGTTTTTGTCATCGGTTTTTTGGTGGGAATTTTTCCTGGCTTTGATGACAGGTTTTTGGGAGACACTCTTCTTCTTTAGTTGGATCATGGTAGTGGTACAAGAGAAACACGTAAATTGGAGTTTACTGAAACAAGTTTTATGGGTGATGGCGATTTTTGTAGTTTTTCACATTCCCAACTCACTCTTGAGGTTCTCGGGGACACAAGTGTTGGTCCAACTTTTCTTGTTAGGTTTGTTTGCGGTTGGGCAAGCTCTGTTATTTACGGGTCGTCGCAATGCATTTGCGTTGGCTCTCAGCCATGCGATTTGGGGCATGGTTTTATTAATAAGTTTAATGTAAATAGTAGTGTCTGAAGGGTCATTTTATTTGACTCCAGGCTAGAATTTGGATATACTCCCACCTGCATTATGTTTATGCAACATCATTTAAGACTCATTTTGTCGTCAGTGGCATTGGTGACTGGCGGGCTAGTTTTGCTGGTGTCTTTATCCAAAAGTCCGACCACGGTACTTTCAGCTGATGGCCAGTTTGGCGCCTCCAATCGCCAACTCTATCT
>CAYQZC010000172.1:0-2091 GCA_964421945.1 uncultured Pseudomonadales bacterium | reverse complement strand
CGTATACTTGATCAAAGAACTCCGTGCCTTACTCGAAAACACCAATTGGGATGACTTGGTCAATCGCCAACAACAGGTGGAGCGAGTCCGAGCCCGGATCCGTCAATGTCATTGGCCCAGTGAATTAGCCCATTCGCTACGAAAATATTACCACCGGTGGGGAAGTGAGGCTTTAGTCGAACTCAAGCCCAGTTTTGCGTCCAAAATCCCATTTCAACTCGATCCTGAACTCCGTTTCATGCAGGGTGATACAGATATTCTGATCTCACTGATCAGTGCTTGGGCCTCTGGCTGGACCGCTATAAATTTGCTTGATTGCTACCAGACTTTACTATCAAACCAACTGCCAGCCTGGCCTTGGCTATTGCAGCTCCATATGCCACTGACAGCCAGTGGCATCGCCTTTACTCGCCAACCTTATACCTATGCTAAAACCATTTTGATCCATGCTGTCAAAGGTGAGTACGATGAAAGTTTGAGCTCTCCCCACCAATCAAGTTTCGAAGTCGATATCAGCAATCAAGTAGTAGTACGTCGCACGGTCCAACCTCAGACCACCCAACTGGTCCCGAGCCTCGATAGCTGGATCGAAAGACCGATTCCCTCGGCGTTGCAATCAGAATCACCGCTGACCAATGATCAAATCGTCGATTTGGCACGACTCATCCATCGCTTGAAACAAACTCAATTTGACCACCAGGTGGTCACTTGGCAACATGCCCATGACCGTTGGTACCTAGCTGACATGCAACCACTTCATGATCAACAGCCAAGCCTCCAGCACCAAGCTCATCGAGTAGTGGTGGGACAAATGGTGGTAGCAGGCCAAGTCCAAGGCAAAGCTCGGGTCATCACTGATCCTCGTCATCTAGAAGCGGTAAAACCGGGAGAAATTATTATCCTCGATCATTTACTACCCGAGAACTCGACTCGTTTATCAGTGGTCGGAGGCATCATTATCGAAGGTCCTCCACCACATGGTGCTTTATGGAATTACGTCTATAAACTCCATGTGCCAGTGATTGCTAAAGCACGACTAGCATCGAAAAAAGTCGTGACTGGACAAACTATTTTACTCAAAGCCAATCAAGGTGAAGTCTGGATGGTCAATGTACCACCTCAAACACCCCAGGCACCTGCGATTCCCCAAACTGCTACTCACGTCGTGTCTCGCGTCACACCAGCTTTTACACCAGACACCAACCAATTGAGCTATGGCGTCTACTGGGATACCAAATCTTTCTTTATCCGCCATGGTCTTGATCCTCAGCTCAGTCGGCATCCTCGACAAGGCCAACAACTCCTCAAGCAATGCATATCAGAACTGACACATGTCACGGGAACACTAGTAGCTCATAGCTGGTACGAACTCGGTGATTGGACTGCATCAGATCTTGACCAAGCAACCCGAGGCACTAGCTCCGAACCAGCCTCTCCCAATCCTTACCTGGGAAACCGGGGAGTGTACCGCTGGCAACATCAAAGCTGGCTGCTCGACTGGGATATCACCTGCATCAATACACTACGCGAACACCAACCCCAACTACAAATCGTAGTTCCTGGAGCCCGCACTCTCAGTGAACTCAAATGGAGTCTGGCCTATCTGGAGAAAAAATTGACCCATCACGGCCAACCCGCCATCTGGGCCAAAGCCACCACCCCTCAACTCGTGATCGAGTTGCTGACTGGTGATCTGCCAGAACTAGCAGGTGTGATTTTCGAAACCGAGGCCATCCAAGCTCTGATGATGGGGACCGACCCTCAAGAGCCCGATCTATCCAGATATTACCAAAATGATATCGGAGCGGCCCAACACTTGATCGCTTCTGCCTGGAATTATCTCAAAAATCTTCCCACTGCTAACCCTGCCCAACCACACCATGGCCTTGGTCGCTCCCATTGAATGCCAACAGTCAAAAGCCATTCAAACGGTTATTAATGAACTGCTGGCGAATCCACAAATCCCCATCAATCAAGTTCATTACCTTGATTTAAAACAAAGCATGCACAATGGTGGCGGGCCCGCTTGTTTACGATTACGAATTTTGCTAAATGAAGCCGAGTTGGCCGCTATGCACCAAGGCATCGTGG
>CAYQZC010000171.1:0-2093 GCA_964421945.1 uncultured Pseudomonadales bacterium | reverse complement strand
TGGTTTAGCTCAATCAGAACTTAACCTCAATTATTCACGATTTATCAATGCTTTGAAAAAAGCCAACATTAGTTTAGATCGCAAAATCTTAGCTGATTTAGCCGTGTCTGACTTTGCTACCTTTAAAAAGATTGTTGAAAAGGTGCAGGGGTAAGCACGTCCCAAAAATATATTTGACATAAGAACCCCGCACCAGCGGGGTTTTTTGGGTTAGAATAGGCATACGACTATGACAAAAAATGAAATGTACCATCACGCATTTCGAGAAGTGAAGAAACAAGCTTTACAGGATAAAGCCCGCTATCAAAAACAAGTCGACCGACGCATCCTGAATGTGCTCCACACGGCATTGGCTACCGGTTCATCAGCCGTCATAATAGCCTTGTGTGAAAGCATGCACCTGACGTCTGACGGCACATTACTATTAGCGGGAGCCGGAACACTAGGAGCCAGCAATAGTCTCTTCCAGTTGAGAAGACTCCTAGCTACCAGAGCCGAATTTCGGGAAAGATATCGAGAACAAACTCAGTTGGGCAAACAGCTCGTACAAAGGATTAACGTATGACCACTACACTTACTACTCTAGAAAATCAGATCTCTGCCATCAAAAATGCTTTCGAATCGGACAAAACAAACGACACCAAATCTACGCTTGAGATCAAATACTTAGGCAAAAAAGGCCAGTTTAATGAATTAGCCAAAAATCTTCGTGAATTAGCACCTGAAGATCGCCCTCAAGCCGGCCAGTTACTTAATGCTTTGAAACTATACTTAGAAACAGAGCTGTCGAGCCTGACTACCACCTCCACCGAAAAAATTGATTTGACACTACCAGGTATCAAACCCCAAGTCGGCCATTTCCATCCTGTCACCCACGCGATCCAAGAAATCACACAAATTTTCGAACGTATCGGATTCACCCGAGTGCGCTATCCCGAAGCTGACTGGGACTGGTATGCCTTCGAAGCCCTTAACATGCCTAAAAACCACCCAGCCCGAGACGAATGGGAAACCTTTTTTATCGAAGCACTTCAGCATCCGGAAATGGGAAAACTCGTGCTTACCCCTCACACTTCTAATGGTCAGGTCCACGAAATGGAGCGTTTATTGAGTAAACCACCGATCCGGATGATAAATATCGCTCGTACCTATCGTCGCCAGCAAGATGCTACCCACACCCAGATGTTTCACCAGTTTGAAGGTCTGGTGGTAGATAAAGGTATCAGCATCCAACATCTCAAAGGAACTCTCGATTACTTTGCCCAAGAATTTTATGGCCCAGGCACAAAAAGTCGGATCAGACCGTTTCATTTCCAATTTACCGAACCATCATTTGAGGTAGATTTTAGCTGTCATATTTGCGGGGGGACTGGTGAAGTCGCTGCACCAGGATTGGGTTTGCCTGGCCGAATAATACCGGGTGTCCCATCTACCACCAAATGTAAATTCTGCAAATCTGGTTGGCATGAAGTCGGTGGCGCAGGGATGGTGCACCCCAATGTACTCAAAGCCGGAGGAATTGACCCTCAAGAATACACCGGTTTTGCCTTTGGTTGGGGAGTAGAGCGCACGTATACTTTGAAAGAAGGCTTAAATATCGACGACATTCGATTGCTGTACAGCAATGACGTTCGTTTTTTGGAGCAATTCTAATGAGGAAAACCATCACACACTTACACCCTATCCTTTTGTGTATACTCGGTATAAGTCTCCTGACTTTAAGCACTAACCCTGTGGCCGCACAAGTAACTGATCCCAACTTACTCCAGCTGCCGGAGCCCTTAGATCGCATCCAATATTATGTCCCTGGTAAAAACCAACTTTCGAATCCTCTCATTAAAGAGACCTATCATCAGACGCTCAGGCTGCCAGCACCCCAATCTCAAACAAGATTTACTATCATTGCCAACTTTAATTCAGCTTTTGCACGACAATTCTTCCGAGAAACATATCCCGTATTACTCGCCGAGTATGCGGACACCGTAGAGTTCCAAATGGTACCTGCCACTTTCACTTACTTTGATAAACCCGCCGAATTAAATTCTTTGGCATTGATCGAGTGCCTTAAACATCAAAATGCGTTTTGGCCAAAT
>CAYQZC010000170.1:0-2102 GCA_964421945.1 uncultured Pseudomonadales bacterium | reverse complement strand
GAGCCAGTCGTCAATAGCTCGCTCTCAGTCCCCAAGTTAGTGTCAGAAGACCTAGCTGAACAAGTAGAAGCTGGGGTATGTACCGGAAGCGACAGTCTAGAGATGTGCCAAGATAAACTAGTGGCGGCTACCCTTGATGGTGACATCTCCTATGCCATCACCGGAAAATCCAAACAAGGCTTTATCATTCTCTTAAATAAACCAGCTCCAGTTGATATCAGATTTGCTTGGACGGCCATATCGGTAAAGAATCCTAAGACCAGCCAAGAATCTACCATGCCCCCTGTGGCCCAACCCAGCCCGCTGGTGCCGGCTGCTTCAACTGCAACCCCCCAACCAAGTCCTAGCGCTAGCCCACTTCCTTCACTTGCCCCGGCTACACCCCCGCCAGCTACTCCAAGCGCCAGCCCACCAGATGATACTCCGCCAACTACTAGCTCGCAGTCTGCGGAAATACTCACCACCGAAAATTAGCGTTTAAGTGAACTTGGGGAAGCTGTTTTCAACTTAACTTCGACATAACCTAGCGACGCCGCCTCACTTGCCACCGGCATCACCGGCCCAAATTCAAGTTGAGCAAAAATAGCCTGACAACGATGAGGGAAAACTTCGCACTGGGGAGCCTCTATGGAATAGACCGGGGTACCTGCCCGCAATGTTTTGACAACCAAATCGATAGCCTGAGGATTATCTAAAAAGGTTCCAAAGAAAAGCGTGGGATGATTTCGGAGTAAAACCGGAGCTGTCAGATTATGGATCACTAATGAGTGAGCTGGGATCTGAGGCAACATGGTATTCAGTAAAAAAGCTCTCAGCTCATGAGGACCTTTTTCTACAATAGAATAGTAGGGAGAGGTTGCAATCATTTCGCGATAACCAAAAACTGTTGGCCAGCTGAGTCCACCCCCTATCACTAAAACCAGCAGTAAGGCTCCCATTTGCACTTTGCGTGTTTGGGCCCACCACCAGCTGTGTGCCTGAACAATGGCGATTGCAGATAGCATCACCATAGGAGGAATCAGCATCAAGAAAAAACGCCCGTAGGAACCAGAGAACTCATACGAAAAAAACTTGCCGGCATAATAAGTGGAATACATCACAAAATAGCCCCAAAACCAGGTACTCAGCCACCGACTTTTCCAGTTTTGGAGTGTGATCATGCTGACTAGCGCTAACAGGGTTAACAAAACTGGAATCTCAGGTTGCCGAAACAGGGCAATGAGATTAAGCAGGACATGTCGGATGAAGTAAGTCCCACTAAAAGCCTCCAAGGGCAAACTTTCCGCGCAGCACCACTTTTGACCGATCATAGACACCGCTATCACTAATCTAAAGAGCACAAAGGGAGCTGCCAGACCAATCACCAACCGATCAATCGGTACATACCACCTTTCGTGATCCTCACGCCTGATCATCAAGGCCAGTATCACCTGCAGCGGGATAAGCAACACCGCTTCTACCCGCACACACATCACCAAAAAGGTACTCATCACTAAAAACACGGCTCTGCTGGTTGTCGGCTCACGAAAATACCAAGCGGTGGCGGCTGCAGACACTAAACTAAATAAGACAAAGTAGCTATCTAAACCAGTAGAACTTGACCAATAGACATTGACCGGAAAAAAAGCAAACAAGCCTGATGCTACCAAGGCAATACGATTTGATTTGAATACCAATTTGGCCAGACAGAAGAGAAAGATTATTTGACTGGCACTGGCAACTTTAGCGAACCGGTGAAGATTATCTTCAGAAAAACCAGTCAATTTCAAAATCCAGCCATTGATAACCGGTACCGTAGTCCGGACTGCTTTATCTGGCTTACCTAAGTAGTGTTGCTCTAGAGTGGCCATATCAAGAGCCACAGTTTGATTAAATCTGGCGAATGACACCGCATAGGACAAATATCTGTCTTCATCAAACAAGATCCGTTGTTGATTGGGCACCCCCACCCACCTGATCCAAAAACCTACCACCAGGATCAGGATCAGACCACCTTGGATCAAGATTGGCATTTTTTTCCAACTCAGGACTAGCTGCTGGCCATTAGCTGCTAGCGCAATCACCAAAATCAATAAACAACCTGTGACTATCCAAGGTAAAAA
>CAYQZC010000169.1:0-2103 GCA_964421945.1 uncultured Pseudomonadales bacterium | reverse complement strand
GCGGCAGTAGCATCATTATCTGCTGCAGTGAGGGTGACTGTGCCCGCATCGTTTCGTCCCAAAGTCAGTGTTCCATTGGTGCCATTACTGATAGATTCGCTGTTTTCAAAAGCTAGACCAGATGTGCCAATAGTTTTATTGGTCAAAGTTTCATTGCCGGCAATGGTACTCAATGTCCCGGTAGTAGGTAGAGTGACATTTGTGATGCCTGAAGTGGTGAGAGTCAGGGCATTGGCTCCAGACGTTGTAAACGCAGCTGCAAAACTGACCGTGGTGCTGTTGGGGATGGTTAGGGTGCCAGTGGTGTCGGTGACGGTCAACCCTGCCACCTTTCCGGCATTGAGGGCATAAGGGGCAGCGGTGAATCTGACCCGAGGTGACATTTCGCCATCACTGTTGAAATTTACCCCGAGGTAGATGTTGTCGGTATTAAAATCCACTGAACCAGGGAGAGTGGTGGTATCACCTAACTCGGTTTGGAAGATCCCGTTGGTGACAGTAAGATTCTTTGTTTCAGTCCAGATGGCAGAACCTCCTGAGCTGACGCTATAGAGGCTAAAGGTGAAGCTGTATGTCCCGTTACTAATATTGGTCCCGGCCGTTCGATTGACGACTTTTCCCTGGAAGTTAATTAACTCTGGAATACCTGTAGCCGCCAAAACGCGCTCGGCAGGTATCCACAGAAAAAATACCCCGAGCAGAGCGAGTGCGACTGAGAGGCGAATACATGAGAGCCTCATTGTCTTAAGAATAGCAAAAAACCGGGTAAAGCTATAGGCAAATAAAGACCGAAGGTCAGGCCTTTTTGATCAACATCAAATGGTATACCACCATAACACTAACGAAATTTGTCAGTGCTAAGATCATAATGCGAGAGTAGATACTTGGGAAAATGAAATTTTCTGAATCAGGTAGGACGTAATGATACTCCAGTGTCCAGGTTCGATCGGCAACTTGGATTTGGCGTACAGTTCGGCGGGTATTTGTTTTTGAATCAGAGTTTAGTCCTAATATTTGGTCACCATTGGCACTATCGTACATCAAGTGTTCGCTTGTTACATTTTCACCATCATAGATTTTTACGGAGATTGTTGATAAATCAAGTTCACTAAATGCCTGATTGAAGAGCTCTTGGTTTCTGAAAGCTACCATAATAGCCCCTTGATAAGCGTTGAGGCGCTCAGCAGTGGTAGTTTTAGGCAGATTTTTGTTATACACAGGCAAAACGATCAGGAAACCAGGTAGTTTTGTGCCCAGGGTTAGGATTGGTGCCGCTACCGTCGGTTGATTGAGGTCACGAGCTTTTTCAAGCGCAGTTTTCCGGATAATTTCACTATCATAATCAAATCCAAGGGTACTTCTCAGAGCCTCAGTGTCCATGGGTGCAATGTAGGTTAAAACATTATAATGCGGTTTGATACTATTTGGTCGAATCTCAAATGGATTGGAAATGGTTTCATCATCCTGAGCACGATTCTTATCTTCAAAGGCAGCGCGTTCACTCAAAGGAACATACTGGACGTAGCCGATGGCTGCCAAACCAGGTAAACGTCTGGCTACACCTATATTTTGATAAAAAACCTGCCATTCCTCACGTGAGACATTTTCGCTGGCCGTCATGAGGCCGCGAGCGCCATAGAGGGTTTGGATATAGATCTCAAGACTGGTCGTGAAGTGACTAGTGACAGTATCAATTTCTTGCTCTTTTTGAAGTTCAGCCTGGCTTGGTTGGGGTTTTTTTTCAGCTAAGATGGTGCCGAGAAGTATTCCCACTAACATCATAAAAAATGAGAAGGCTATTAAAAACTGTTTTCTTGAGGATTTGAAATGTGGGAAACGCATAACTACGTATACAGTATGATCAGTTGAAAGATAATTGTAAATACAGCTTCTCACCCAGGCTACTTTTGGCTACTATAGAGTCATGGTACGAAAGATCTTAGCCGCTATTTTGGTGTGGTCAGTTTTGTTGGCCTTCAGTGCTCAAGATGTGTTGGCTGACCCGACAGACACCGGTACGATCCAGATCACAGGGTCGGTTCCTCCCAAAGGTACCAGTATCACCACCAGCATTACAGCCAGTAGCGCAAATACCCCTTCAGC
>CAYQZC010000168.1:0-2104 GCA_964421945.1 uncultured Pseudomonadales bacterium | reverse complement strand
CCGACAGCGATCGCTCCGCCATTCACGTTGGTGCGAGCTGGATCTAATCCCAACTCTTTCTCAACTGCCAAATACTGAGCCGCGAAGGCCTCATTCACTTCCACCAAATCCATTTGCCCCAAATTCATTCCAGCCTTCTGCAGAGCCATTTTGCTAGCACCCACAGGGCCGATACCCATGATCTTTGGGTCACAGCCCACACTCGCCCAGGAGATAATTCTGGCCATGGGTTTTAGTCCTAACTCTTTGGCTTTCGATTCTGATGTCAATAAACTGCAAGCTGCGCCGTCGACGATGCCTGAAGCTGAAGCTGCCGTGACTAAGCCATCTTTTTTAAAAAGAGCTTTTAAAGTCGAAATTTTTTCGAAGGTTGAATCAGGTTTAGGGTGCTCGTCATTTTCAACCACTTGCACGCCTTTACGAGTTTCCAATTTCACGGCTGTGATCTCAGACTTAAATACACCTTGATCGAAAGCTTTCTTAAATCGCGTTTGCGATTGGATCGAGTACTTATCCGATTGCTCGCGGGTGATGCCGTATTTCTCTCCCAAATTTTCAGCGGTGATGGCCATTGGAGTTTTCGCATAAGCATCGGTCAAAGCTGAAGTCATATAATCTTCCAGTTCGCCGTGACCTAAACGAATTCCCCCGAAGCGCACGCCTCGCATGATGTAAGGGATTTGCGACATCTGCTCAACTCCACCAGCTAAAACCACCGAAGCTTCACCGGTTAAAATCATTTGAGCCGCGTTCACCCAGGATTGGAATCCACTGCCGCACAATCGGTTCACCACGTAGGCCCCGACATTCACGGGAACTCCACTTTTTAAACCAATATGTCTTGGCAAATAGGCCGCATCAGATCCTGATTGAACCACGTTACCAAAAATAACATGATCGACTTTTTCAGGGGATAAACCCGCTTGAGCCAAAGTGCTTTTCACACTTTCAACCCCTAAGTCTGTGGCCGATAAATCTTTGAAGGAACCACCGAAGGCTCCGAAAGGAGTGCGTTGTCCAGAAATAAAAACTATTTTTTCCATAGATTAAAACATATAACTGAGACCTCTCACGAAGCAAGGAGGATTTATGAAAGCATTGATCATTGGCTCTGGAGGTCGTGAGCATGCTTTGGTTAAATCTCTTTCGACAGCTCCGAGCATTTCAGAAGTCCACGCCATCCCTGGCAATGACGGAATGAAGGAAGCTCAATGTCACAACCTCAATGTGAAGAATCATAGTGATGTCATAAAATTTTGTCGGGACCACAAAATTGATTTTGTGTTCATTGGCCCCGAAGATCCCTTGGTCGATGGCCTTGCCGATTCCCTGCGAGCACAAAATCTTCCAGTGGTGGGACCCGAGAAAAAGGCGGCCCTTCTTGAGGGTAGTAAAATTTTTGCTAAGGAGTTTATGTCCGCCGCCCAAGTACCAACGGCCCACTACGTGGTGGTGGAGAATGTGGATGAAGTTTTGTCTTCGGCCGGGAATTTCACGCCACCCTATGTGTTGAAGGCCGATGGTTTAGCTGCGGGCAAAGGCGTTTTTATTTGTAAAGACTTGCACGAGCTTGAAGAGGCCGCAAAAGATTTGTTCGAGAAAAACGTTTTAGGTGAAGCGGGGAAGCGAGCTTTGCTGGAGCAATTCAAAGCGGGCTGGGAGCTCAGTTATTTGGTTCTCACCAACGGACGAGAACACTCCACCTTGCCTCTGGCCCAGGACCATAAGCGATTGCGCGACAATCAAGAAGGACCTAACACCGGAGGCATGGGAACCATTGCGCCTCTCAATATAGAGCAAAAACTCCGCGACCAGATCGAAGAACAGATCGTGAAGCCCAGCGTGCAGCAATTGCAGAAGCGTGGTTTTATTTTCAATGGAGTTTTGTTTATCGGCGTGATGGTCACCGCAGATGGACCGCAAGTGCTCGAGTACAATGTCCGTTTTGGCGATCCAGAGACTCAAGTTATTCTTCCACTGATCGAAAATGACTTAGGAGTTTTATTTCAAAACTTGGCCCTGGGAAAATTAGAGCCTGTGCGATTTAAAAAAAGATCCGCATGCTGCGTGATTCTGGCTGCCGAGGGCTACCCTCAAACTCCAG
>CAYQZC010000167.1:0-2146 GCA_964421945.1 uncultured Pseudomonadales bacterium | reverse complement strand
CGCCTTGTTACCTGGTTTAGTTTCCATTATCGTGATGTACAAATTGACACAGTTGTTGATGGGGCAGCGCCCAGCACTGTGGGTAAGTGGTTTGATGGCTACCAGCTCATTTCACATTTTTTATTCTCAGGAACTGCGACCCTATGCACTGCCGATGGCCTTAGCTGTCCTCAGCTGGTGGTGTTTGGTAAAGTTTAGTCTTGAGTTAAATGTGCGTTGGAAATGGTGGTTTGCGGTGGTTAGCATTTTGGGTCTTTATGCTTCATATCTGTATCCATTTTTGTTGATTTCTCAGATGTTGTATGTCCTGTGGACTTACCGCAAGACCTGGACTCGTTGGATCGGTGTGGCGATCAGTATTGTGGCGGCCTATATCCCTTGGCTTCCCTTTTTTTGGGAGCAACTCCAAGCCGGTGGGCAAGTCAGACAAGATCTGCCCGGGTGGTCAGAAGTCGTGAGCATTCCCCAACTCAAATCATTGCCATTAGTGGTAGCTAAATTTATCTTTGGGGTGCTCAACATTGAGCCAACTTTTTTCTATGTCGGGGCAGGGATAGTACTAGGGATTTTGATCGGATTGAGTGCTTGGCAGTGGTGGAAAAATCGCCTCAATATCCCAACTGAAACTATAATCTGGATCTGGTTTTTGGTGCCATTGCTTACCAGCTGGCTGGTGTCATTTTGGGTGCCGGTGGTCCAACCAAAGCGAGTACTTTATTTGCTGCCAGTTTTTTACTTGGGTGTGATGCATCTGAGTGAACAATGGAAAGAAAAACGAGTTAGCTGGTTGTTGCCAGTTTTTGTGTTGATGATTAATCTGTGTGGGACTTTTCAATACTGGACCCAACCTGTGTATCAGCGAGAAGATTGGCGAGGTCTCCACGCGGAAATTACACAGCAATACTCAGTCGATAACTCTGTAGTGTTATTTAGTTTTCCCGAGCCTTTTGCACCTTGGCGTTGGTACGATGACGGTACCTATCCGACTTTTTCCACCGGCGCCCTATCTGTCTCTGCGATTTCAGATTTACCAGAAGTCCTCAAACCTATCAGCACTGCCAACTATGTCTTAGTGTTTGATTATTTGCGCGATCTAAGCGATCCTGATGACCAGATACTCCAAGTTGTTCAAAATCTTGGTTACAAAGGGGTGACAGTTTTAGATCGACCAAACATAGGATTTGTAAGAGTGTATGCCAAACCAACCCACATGGTCGGCCAAAAGTAATATGCCAAATAAAACGAAACCATTAGCTTTTAAGATTCCTTTGATAAAGCATACTTTCTTTGAAGAAGAAGCTACTAAGCGAGCTTTGAATACTTTTATTTCAGGTGCCAAAATGTTGAGTTTTGGCGTCCAATGTCAGGCTTTTGAAACCGCCTTCGCCAAGTACCAAAAACGATCGCATTGTGTGTTTGTTAATAGTGGTAGCTCCGCCAATTTAGCGCTGATTCAAGCCTTACTAAACTTAGGTCGACTGAAGCCAGGCGACAAAGTAGGTTTTTCGGCCTTAACTTGGTCGACAAATGTGATGCCCTTGATTCAATTAGGTTTACAGCCAGTGCCGATCGATGTGGAACTGGATACCTTAAACATTTCTAGTCGGACGGTCAAAGCGGCGTTATCGAAACACAAACTGAAAGCAATTTTTGTGACCCACTTATTGGGATTGTGTGATGATCTCGAGGTTATCAAAGGACTCTGCGATGATAGAGGAATGCTGTTGTTTGAAGACACTTGTGAAGCCCTGGGTAGTGTTTACAAAGGTGAGAAGTTGGGAAATTTTGGTTTGGCTGGGACGTTTTCATTTTATGTCGGACATCACTTATCAACCATAGAAGGTGGTATGGTCGTCACCGACGATGAAGAGTTGGCCACCATGCTCAGGATCGTGCGAGCACATGGTTGGGATCGAAACTTAGCTAAGAATAAGCAAACTCGGATTCGCAAGAAATATCAGGTAAATGAAAGTTTTTATTCCAGATACACTTTTTATGATTTGGGGTATAACTTTAGGCCCACAGAAATTGCTGGCTTTTTGGGAAAACAACAACTCAAGTACGCTGACCAGATTGTCAGGATCCTTTTTTTGTTGTAGGATTATTTGTCATCTTAGAGCGACACAGCAACCGAAAAAGAGTAGCC
>CAYQZC010000166.1:0-2153 GCA_964421945.1 uncultured Pseudomonadales bacterium | reverse complement strand
AAAAATTTTTACTTACCAACCTTCAAAAAACATGCTGTACCAAATCAAGCGCTACCTCAACTCCAGCTGAAACCGAAACTCCCACCGCCCACTTTGCCAATCGCGCACAAAACTTGCGGGCGTACATCAGTGCCGGGGGATACAGCCTCCAACCTCGCCAAACTGAGACCAAAAACGCCACTTGGAATTGGCAAACTCGACTGTCCAGCCTGAGGCGAGGTGAAGACAGTGAGCTAGAGTTTTCGCCAGAGGTGGCTTCTACCCCCACTTTTGACCCCGCTCAGCCTCAGGTGACTATCCAGCATCCCGGTGTCAAAGAATGGTTTGTGAATACTCAGGCCGGTATCCGTCAAAACTTCACCATTGCCGAGCGCCCCACTGGCTCCACCGACCAGATCCAACTCGAACTTGCTCTGGATACCAATCTTCAGCTCTTAGAAAGCTCTGACACTAGCTTGACATTTGGCACCAACTCCACTCCAAAACTCGTCTACAGTGATCTGCTCGTCACCGACGCCTCAGGCAAAACTCTGCCCGCCACCATGAAAGCCACTCAGACTGCTGCTGGCACATACACCATCCAACTGGCCTACACCGACACTGGCGCCACCTATCCAGTTTTAATTGATCCACTTTCGACCACCCCAGATACCACGGTAGAAACTAACCAAGCTAGCGCAGCCATTAGTCAGGTAGCAAACGCAGGCGACCTCAACGAAGACACTTACCGAGATGTGATTGTGGGTGTTCCAGATTATGATAATGGAGAGAGCAATGAAGGTGTAGCTTTTATTTTCTTCGGTTCCGCCAGTGGAATTTCAACTTCTCCTGATATTACTCTTGAGATTGATCAGGCTGATGCTAGCTTTGGCCACAGTGTGGCGGCAGTGCCGGATGTCAACGGCGATACGTTTGCCGACATCATGGTCAGTGCCCGATTTTATGATAACGGGGAAAACAACGAAGGTGGTGTTTTCATCTTCTACGGTACCGGGGCGGGAATTTTAACTACTCCAGATGTTACCTTGGAAATGGATCAAGCTGGAGCTATTTTTGGCATCTCGGTGGCCGCTAGTGATGTCAACGGCGATTCAATCAGTGACTTAGTTATTGGGGCTGATAACTACGATAACGGCCAGGCCAACGAGGGAGCCGTGTTCATTTTCCACGGTTCGGGCACTGGCCCCTCACTTACCCCCGATGTGACTATTGAATCAAATCAAGCGGGAGCTTTACTTGGTGGATCCGTGGCCAATGCCGGTGATGTCAATGCTGACACGTACGAAGACATCGTCATAGGAGCTGACCACTATGATAATGGCCAAACCGATGAAGGTGTGGCCTTTATTCATTATGGATCGGCTTCAGGTGTCTCAGCCAGTCCTGATGTTACTTTGCAACAAGATCAAGCCACAGCGTTTTTTGGTGGTTCGGTGGCGGGGGCCGGTGATATCAACAATGACACCTATAGCGATGTGATCGTGGGAGCCGCCGATTATGACAATGGCCAAACTGATGAAGGCGCGGCTTTTGTGTATTATGGCAGCAACTCAGGAATTTCCACCTCCGAAGATGTCCAACTAGAATCCAACCAAGCTGGTGCCAATTTTGGGGTGTCTGTGGCTGGGGCAGGTGACATTGATTTTGACACGTATGACGATGTGGTAGTGGGCGCTTGGAACTATGACAATGGTGAGATCGACGAAGGGGCTGCCTTTGTATATGAGGGTGGATCAGCTGGGTTGCCCAGCTACCCTTCTTATCTTCTCGACAGTGATGTGGCTGGGATTCAGTTTGGTGTGAGTGTCTCCACTGCTGGCGATGTGAATGCTGATAGCTATGCTGATATTGTGGTGGGCGCCAACCAGTTCACCAATGGTGAAACAGATGAGGGAGTGGCATATGTTTTCCACGGCGGCGCAACTGCTCCCAATTTTGTGATTGCCGAAGTTGGCGGAACTACCGCCATCACAGAGAGCAGTGGCGGTGATGATACTTTTACAGTGGCTCTGACTACTGCCCCAACAACTGATGTGGTGGTACTCGTGACATCATCAGATACTTCCTCCATGACTGTTGACCAATCCAGTTTGACATTCGATAACACCAACTGGGATACACCACAAACTCTGACTGTCACACCGGTGGAAGAC
>CAYQZC010000165.1:0-2178 GCA_964421945.1 uncultured Pseudomonadales bacterium | reverse complement strand
CCAAGCCGGGAAATTTTTCTGGCTCTAAAACTGGATAAGGTCACTCCAACCAAAAAACCAAAGTAAGTAGTGATGGATTTGCAGTATTTCATCAATGGAACTCAAATCATGAAGTTCTTTGCCGGTGACGACACAATAGGGAATAATTTCATGTTGCTCTTGGCTGGCTTGTTCTACCACTCGGCGTTGAGCGGCTTTGGAGCTCCAATCCCCACTACCTTGGGTAACTTCAACATGAATGATGCGTGATGTTGGTTGGTGGACGACACGGCAATCAGGAGTAGTCACGACTTTCACGGCTACACCATGTCTATCTAAAACTGCTTTTTCACAGCGGATGGGGACGGGACGGAGGACATCAAAACCAGCTTTGCGAGCCAGCGAGATAAAGTGGCGCTCGGCTTTGTTGTCTCCAAAGTGTGAGGACTCGTGTCTCGTCATGCAAAAAAATATTATAACGACGATATTTCTGTATAACAGTCTTGACAAACAGGGCAAAAATTTCGTACTTTGGAAGATTGGGGTTTATGGGTATACTTTGGGAATATGTCAGCATTCAAAGCTCATGTCTATGATTTGACTCGAGCGATCCCCAAAGGTAAAGTCGCGACCTATGGTCAGTTAGCTAGGATGGTGGGTAGTAAAGGTGCGGCTCGGGCAGTCGGGATGTGCATGAGGACAAACCCTGATGCGCCTCGGACGCCTTGTCATCGGGTAGTGGCAGCAGATGGGAGTCTTACTGGTTATTCGGCAGGTGAGGGGATCAAAACCAAGAAAGCCATGCTACAGGCTGAAGGTGTACATTTCAAAGGTGATAAAGTTGATCTCAAGCGGTCTTTGGTACCAGACGCTAGTCTGAGTGGAAAAGCTTAAAAAAACGGGGCCCAAGTGCGGTCCCGTTCAGATTTTTTTTAAAAAATCTAATTTCAAATTTTCTTCCCCCAGTTAATGCGGGAATTCCGACTCCGCGTGGCCTGCATCTGCCGCGCGTAGAGGCGTGCATACAGCGGATACGGGTTGTTAATCAACACTTCCGCAGTCGTTCTAACCTGCGTTGCATTTGTATTGTTACCGGCCATCTTTTTCTCTCCTGTGTGATGTATAGGGCCGTTCGATAGGTATATTATACCTCATGCGTATTTAATGTGTAAATAGGGGTGTTTTTTTAGGAAAAATGAGCAAAAAAAACCAGTTGGCCAAACCAACTGGTTGTGAATTTTGAAAGTTTCACTTGATGACTGGTTCGACTTCATCCTTATTGAGGAGAGCCTCCCTGATCATCAGAAACTGACGATGAGATAAATAGTAAATGGTATTTTTTGCAGCCACATGGATATAGTAACCCCGGTGACTGGCGCTCCACCAGATTTCATCCCAAGGCTCAGTCACACCATGAGACTGCAGATGCTGAGCAATGGTGTCGAGAAAGAGTCGTTGCATGGTGTTTCGAGCCAACAACATGCCATCAGCTGCCATACAGGAAGTTGCCAATTTGTTAACTTACCTTTCCTACATCTCCATCGATGTGCCTGATTATACCGTATGGTAGAATCACTTTTGTTTCGACCACCTTGAGCCCTAAGGAGAGATAACATGGGCAAGATTGCAGCAATGCAGGTACCAGTTGTAATGTCTTACCGGTCTCAGAAACGAGTTGTGGACCACAAAGATATCTCCAAATTGCAAGCAAAAGGTTGGCACATCGTCAGGGTGGCTAATCCTGATGAGATTCCAACAAAAAAATAAGTTAAGTTGGAAGTCATCAAGTAGTCAAACCTGAATAGATTTTTAACCCACGTTCCATTTTGGAAGGTGGGTTTTTTTTAGAGTCACAAAGTAGTCTATAATGACCCACATGTCTTTGTCATTTTTGCGGCAAAAGCCAGTTTTGATTGGTGGGGCCATCGGACTGTTTCTGTTGGTCATGATGTTTTTGTTGTTTATGCGACTCAAAAACATGGTGGTGACTCCCTTGAGGCCTGAAAATACTTCAACGTCTGCGGTTACTCCGACACCTTCTCCACCACCAGATCCAGATCGGGACCGGACCATTTTGTTGCTGGGATACGGTGGTGGTGGGCACGCCGGTGGTCGACTCACTGACACCATGATGCTCACAGTAGTCCAACCAAAACAGCAGCGGATCGTGATGATTTCAATGCCGAGAGATATGTGGGT
>CAYQZC010000164.1:0-2206 GCA_964421945.1 uncultured Pseudomonadales bacterium | reverse complement strand
GACTTCGTTAGCTGGGAAAATGATCAGGGGTTCTCTGTCTGTTTTCATCTATGAACTACTCAAAAATGACTCCCAGCCTGGGGTACAGCTTGGGGTGGCATGGGAGCTTTTCAACACTGGTGTTTTGATGCATGACGACATTATCGATCAAGATCGGCTTCGTCGCGGTTTGCCATCCACCTATGCCCATTATGAAAAAAGCGCATCTGATGCGAAGTGGGACCATCCAACCCACTTTGGGGTAAGCATGGCGATTTGTGTGGGAGACATTTGTTTATTTTCAGTCAATAATGCCTTGTCTAAAATCCAGACTTCTCAAGAGATTCTCTCTGGAATACTCAAATTATTTTCTCGAGAGACCATAATGACTGGCTTTGGAGAGATGAAAGATACTCAAGAGACGTATGATAGCCGAGCCTTGAGTGAAGCCGAAATCAAAGCCATCATGATCGAAAAAACTGCCAGATACACCTTTGTTTTGCCGATGGTGTCGGCAGCCATGTTAGCTGGTGAGGCTCCGACCACTTTGGAGATCGTTTCCAAACTGGGTGACACCTTAGGAATACTATTTCAAATCAAAGACGATGAGTTAGGTTTATTTGGGACGACTTCTCAAATCGGTAAACCAGCTGGATCTGATATTCGTGAAGCCAAGCAAACTTTCTTTTACTTGTATCTTAAGCAACGAGTGGAAGCAACAGATCCAGTACTCAAAATTTTTGGAAAACCAGAAGTGACAGAGGCCGAAATTCAAAAGGTACAACAAGCGGTAATCAGTCACGGTGCGAAAGCTAAGGTTGATGAGCTGGTCGCAGAGCTTGATCAAGAAGCTCAAACATTGATCGAGATGTTGCCGTGGTCTGAAGATGCCAAAAAAAGTCTGCATCAGCTCAGGCAAGCACAGCTACATCGTACCAAGTAAAAATAAATAAGGGAAAAATGAAGAGATATCAATATTTGGTTGGGACGGTGGTTTTCTTGAGTTTGAGTTTTTGGTGGTCGCGGCCAGTGGCAGCCAAAGTCACTAACGTATCATGTGTCATGGTTTCAGATCGAATCGATGCCAGTTTGACTCGATTTGAAAGCCACAAAGTTAATCACTTACAGCATTATCAAAATCTAAAAGAAAAATTACAGAATTTGATCACCAGTCTCGAGGCAAATGGAGATGAGGTGACAGTACTAAAATCTCACCACCAAGTGCTCGACAATCGAATTGTGAAATTCACCAGTGATTATGCGACCTGGATAGCTCAACTCGAATTGGCGAAAACGTATAGCTGTAGCCCACAGCCAGGCAGATTTAAAACTGCCTTAGAGCAGTCACGTATCTATGCCAAGGTGGTGCAAGCTGATGCCTTGGAACTGCGAAACTATTATCAGCTCCAGATCAGGCCGACGATTTTGGCTGTCAAAGCTCAGCGACCAGACCAAAAAAACTAGAAAACCAAGACTTTATGCGTACTTTAAACTTAATCTCAACTTCGACCTATTTTTTCGGTGTGGTGATTGCAGTTTTGGCTTTGGTTGTAAGTGCTTGTCAGTATCGTGCACCTATGACCAAACCGATTGCCAATCCTGTCACCGATACTGATATCCAAAGTTTGGATCAAGAATTTTTAGAAATATCAGACACAGATTTTACTGGTGGTCTGAGTGATCAGGAGCTCGGTCTGGAGGCACAACTGTAGTTTGGATCTGAGCCTGATCGAAACTGCCGAGCAGCTGGTCAGTGACGGTATCGAGTTCAAAACCGATACAGACGATGTTGTTGAGGTGTGAATCATGAAAAGCTTCAGGCGCTGGTTGGATGTCGATTCGTTTTCCCACTTTATTTAGGAGTACCGCAGTTTGATTTTGTGGTTTGAGGACGCCTTTGATGCGAAATACTTGTTTGGGCAGTTTTTCACAAACAGTTTTCACTCTTTCTAGAGTGAATTCACTTTCTAGGTGCAAGGTGAGTGTGCTCAATTGGTCTGTCTCCAGATGGTCATGATCGTGGGTTTCATTTTTTTCACTTTGGTTTAACTGACGGGTGAGCTCAGCTTGACAGACTCCAAATGCCAGCTGTGGTGATAATCTGCCATGAGGTGCTTCGACGATCGGGGCAAATTGGTTTAATTCTCGGACATACCCGACGACTCGTAGTTTTTGTTCGTCATCCACTATTTCGACTTTATTAAACACGATCACATCGGTAAAAGTC
>CAYQZC010000163.1:0-2212 GCA_964421945.1 uncultured Pseudomonadales bacterium | reverse complement strand
AATTCTGCTCCCCAATCTTCACCACTCGCCACGCCTAACCCTAGCAGTTCACCATCACCAAGTCCGACACCTACACCTCAACTCAATACTTCTCCCACCCCAACAAGTTTAGTTACCCCTTCAGATTTGACTCACCCAATGACAAATACCCTCTTACTTCCCAGCTTAACCATCAAACCTAATCAAGGTTTTAAAATAGCAGAAACTATAAAGCCATCACCTGCTACTACCCCCAAAAACAATCAAGCTGAGATTGATTCATCACTATCCAGCCAAGAATTCTGGCCCTTCCTTAGTGTTATAATGGGTGGAATCTTACTCATATCTGCAGGAACTTATGATCTCAACTTCTCACCGTTTTTCCAGTGGTTGGCTGGCGTGGATTAATGGCTATCTCCCACCTCTTATCTGGGCTGGCGTGATTTTTTCATTTTCAGCTCAGCAAGTGTTACCTAGTTTGGAAACTAACACCCTTGATTTCATTTTCAAAAAAATCGCTCATGTCAGTGTCTACGCGGTTTTATATTTCTTGTTAGTCAGAGCCCAGCGACTGACCTTTCCCAAAACACAACCAGCTCATCTCTGGAAGGTCCCCTTGCTCCTCTGTCTTTTTTATGCGATAAGTGATGAAATTCACCAAGCCATGACTGGTGGATCTCGATCACCCAGTGCCCGTGATGTGGTCTATGATATGCTGGGAGCAGGAATTGCCTTGCTTCGTCAGTATAAATATATATAATCGGATCTTGACTGAAAAAATTTTTAACATAGACTCTGTACTACTAAACGAATAGAAAGGTATCATTTATGACAAAGTCACAATTAATCGCAATTGTCGCTAAAAAAGCTCACTTGACCAAGCGAGGTTCGGAAGAAGCAATTGAAGCCCTTTTTGAAGAAGTCATCCGCTCTCTCAAAAAAGGTGAAAAAGTTGTCATCTCTGGTTTCGGCACCTTCTACTTGGGCAAAGTGAAAGACAAACAAGTAGTACCTTTTGGTCAAGAAACCAAACGCCAAACTATCAAAGGTCACCGCGTCGTCAACTTCAGAGTTGGAAAACCTCTCAAGAAAACTGTTTGGTAACCTAGTTACCTTAGCCATAACCTGATCTCATGTCAGACACATCCAGTGTTACAATCAAGGGATGTCTCGAAAAGCTTGGTTCGTGGTCCAAAGATCCTTCATGACTTCGATCACGTATCGAAGTGAAATCGGGTTATGGTTACTGCTCGATTTTGTTCCCATCTTCATGTTGTTGTTGATCTGGAGCAGTGTGTATGTGGGAGTTGACCAAGTCCATGGATACTCATTGTCACAACTGGTGTTCTACTATTTTTTGACCTCTGTGATCACCAACATCACCGGCAGTCATTTTGAAAATTGGCGCGTCGAAGAGATCCGCCGAGGGAAAATTGATTTTTATCTCACTCGACCATTTTCATATTTAAAACAACTTTTCTGGCATGATATCGGGGGCAAGCTTTTTTATATTTGTGTTAACATCCCTGTTCAAAGTGTGGTCTTCCTGAGCCTAGCTGCGCTTTTCAAGTTTGAGTCATGGCAAATATCGCTGACGACGTTGTTGAGCTTTGGGCTATTCTTGATCATTGGTTACACTATCGAATACCTTTTAGCTATGATCATTGTGTTACTAGGTTTTTGGTTTGAAGGGGCCGAGGGACTTGAACATTTTAAATGGATTATGGTCACCCTCTTCAGTGGTTCACTAGTTCCGATTTCTTTCATGCCCCAATGGTTAAAATCGCTAGTGGAAATCATGCCCTTTAGGTATATGTACAGTGTGCCCATCAGCATCATTCAAAATACAGCCGACCTATCGTGGTTCGATGGAATATACATTTGTGCCTTTATTGCCTTACTTTTTGGGCTGACCTTGTTGTTATGGAATCGTGCAAAATATCAATACGCCTCCTCAGGAGGATAATTATGTCAAAATTTTCGACCTACTGGCATCTTTTTTGGCAATTCCGAAAGCTCCAACTCATGGTTACGACTGAGTATCGTGGTAACTTTATCTTTTGGGCTGTTGTATCGACTATGTGGACACTGTTTAACTTTTTCTTTTTCGATGTCATCACCAGCACCCGAGGATCACTAGGTGGATGGACCCCGCCTGAAATGAGATTATTCTTGGCAGTTTTTACTATGATTGATGCCTTTTTGTGGTCCTTCATCCATAGCAATATGCGTT
>CAYQZC010000162.1:0-2231 GCA_964421945.1 uncultured Pseudomonadales bacterium | reverse complement strand
GTTGTGATGTTTGAAAACTGCCTACACCCAAGGTGGCCAAAATTCCGATGATCACCATCACCACTAAAATTTCGATCAAGGTAAATCCAGATTGAGAACGGCGGTGGTTTTGCCAAGATTTTTGCATCAGCCCCCAGCTCCCCCACTACCGCCGCTGATGGCATATTCACACCAGTTAGCAGATTCACCACAGGCATCATTGCAGTTTGGCGTCGCAAACGTGACATCACAGTTATCTGCATAATCCTGAGTAGCGACATTACAGACAGGCACACACACATATACTCCACCTGAAGGCGCTGGGGTTGGTGATGCCGAAGCAGAAGGTCCAGAACTGCCATCAGTAGTCCTTAATGCTGGGTCGACCAGCACTGTGCCGGCTGAAATTCCATAGTTGTATTCTTGAAAACCTGCCCCGATATGACAGCCATCACTCCCTGCACAGCCTAGCTGTGAAATCACCGGGTCATTTGGGTCTTGGAGTTGGGCAAACAGTTTATACCCATCACAACGATTGACTAAAGGTTGGTACAGATATGGTTGATCATCTGGGTCACAAGGTACTCGGTCCATATAGGGCTCAAGTTGACTACCATTGCATTGCAACAAAACATTGGCAGGAGGATAACAATTATTATCATTATAATAATCCTCAAAAGCGACTTTTATGGCTTCCAGATCAGCTTTGCGACGAGAATCTTGTGAGCGAGTGATCTGGATCTGAATGGAAAAATAGAGCGCGATCATCAGCAATCCAATTACAGTAGCTACCACTAACAACTCGATCATGGTAAGACCGGCTTGTAAGTGGTGGGAGTTACTCCGTTGGGCCATGCAATAAATATACACTAATTCATGTCTTTACAACACACACCTTATCCTGATTAAATGAACGGATGCTCAACTCAGAAAGTCGCCAAGATTGGGCTAGCGTCGCTGCTAGCTGGATCGTATTCGTGGTAGTCATCTTGACTCCAGTTTTTTTGATCCCAGTCATTGATAATTTCTTTGTGGCCAGTAAATTCCTACTGATGAGTTTGACTGCCTTGGCTCTTTTCGGGTTATTTGGCATCTCAAGTTGGATTCGAAATCACATCACCTTGACACTTTCGCCTTTTTTGCCAGCACTTTCAGGTTTTTTCCTAGCTACCTTAGCTTCGATCTTCTTGACTGGTCAATTTCCGGTTGAGAACCTACTTGGCTTCGGTGGGATGTACTTATCATTCGTCTTGATTGCGATTTTGGGTGGCTCTATCTTAAGCAAAGTCCAAGCTCGGTACATAGTACCAGTGTTTGCAGCTTCGGGTAGTCTCTTAGGTCTCTCTACTCTGTTGCAAGTTGCTGTTGGTCTTAACTCAAAACTACTAAACATGGTGTTACCTTTTAACTTTGCTCATAACGCCCAATTTAGTTTGACCGGATCACCTCTCATCGCAACTCAAGTATTTGCCGTCACCGGAGCAGTTGTGGTAGCCAATATGCTCAGCACCAAAAAAATCAATTGGTGGAACGCTGGCAGCGTAGCCATTATTGCAGTTGGTCTCCTCTTGAGCCTGTGGCAGTTGTTACCTGGTCAACCTGGCCGCCCAGCCACACTTCCCTTTGCCGCAAACTGGTCGATCGCCATTGACGCTATGAAATCACCTCGCACCGCTCTGATCGGAGTCGGAAGTGACAATTTCCGTTCAGCTTACAGCCAGTTCATGCCAGCCTGGATGAATTCAGGTCAGTACAGTAGTGTCAGATTTTTACAAGGTTCCAATGTCCCCTTCACTTTATGGGTAAGTGGCGGTTTGTTAAGTGCCGGAACCTGGATCTGGCTAGTAGCCACCATCATCAAGCAGTTCAAAAAAGTCAAAGGTGACACTCTACCACTAGCTGTAGGTATGTTCGTGGTACTCGTCTGCCAACTCTTACTCCCTGCAAATGTTCCGGTTGTGCTTTTAGCTGGAGCCCTACTAGCTGGCTGGTCTGCACTCTCTCGTCATCGAGAGGCTCGCATTCACGCTCTAGCTATCAGCGTGGTAGACCAAAACCAACCTTTCTCAGCTCACCCACGAGCTAACAAGGCTAGCATGAGCATTATCGTGGCGATCATTTCAGTAATTGTGGTAGGGATTACTTACTTTTTAGGTCGAGCGACTGTAGCTGCCTACTACAGTATGCAAGCGTTGTTAGCGACACAAGAAAACAAAGCCAGTTATCTGATTGTTGAAACACCGCTTCAAGAA
>CAYQZC010000161.1:0-2245 GCA_964421945.1 uncultured Pseudomonadales bacterium | reverse complement strand
ATAGCCCCAGACTGAGGTGTGGGGGTGAATTGATAAAAGTGTCGATGCGATTTGGGAGCCAACAAAAGCTACTAAAAACCAATCGAGCGGAGAACGAACGATCAAAGTTCGCTTTTCGAGGATCATTCTCAAGATCCAAACCCCGATGATGGTGCCAGAAAAGGCGTAAACAGCCAACATTTTATTAAATTCAAATAACTCATCGTTTACCCAGGTAAACAAAAATGGAGTAATGAGAAAAAGTAAATGAAAGAGTCCCTGTGAAAGGAGTTGGAGTCTTCTTGACCAGATATCTGAGAATTGTGTCTTCACTTCCGTTGCCATAAGTTGTTATAGTATAAAGGTTATGACAGATCCTGCCCAGTCAATTTCACCTACCTCTTCCGCTTCACCGACGATTGATGCTTATGCTCCTCCCACAGATGACGCGATCCAGCAGTCCCAATCGGCTGAGCCAAAAGGCACCTTGATTTCAAATGATGCTGATTTGATCGGCGAGACCCTTGAGGAGCAAAATATTTTCGAAATGCTCGGGGTTACAGATGGTAGTGAAGAAGAGCGCGAAGCATTTCTAGATGAATTACAGCAAGTGATCTGGGAAGACTTTTTGGAAACCGACGTCCCATTACTGATCACTCAAGAAGAAGTAACACAATTGACGGCTATCAAATCTCAAAACTATGCTTCTGAAGCTGAAGGCCAAGAGGCACTATTGATTTTCTTGGAAAAACTGATTCCCGATCTTGAAGAGATTATGCTGGAAAAAGCTTTAGAGTTAAAGGAAGACATGTTCCGTGAACGTTTGACCGGGATGAAAGAATTTTTTACATCTGATCCTAATGCATTAAAAACGATCGCCGAAGCAGAAGCGCTCTTGGCTTCAGAGCAGTGGCACTCAGCTGCCCGTTTGCTCAATAGTCTCAAAAAATAATAAATAGAGTGAGGCCCAACCACACATTGTGGAGTGGGTATGTTATCCTCAGCGTACAAGTATGGTGAGAAGGTTTCAGACAGCTATCGACCTGATTAAGGCTACCTGGAGTTGGTCCGGTGAGCCAGTTTATGTGGATATGGGTTCCCGGTTTACCAAATACATGGTGGGCGACGGTATGCCGTTTCAGCAAGCCAGTTGTGTGGCAGGTCATCAAGCAAGTGGGGCATTGGTGAGTTGGGGTGATAAGGCAGCTCAATTGGTGGGTAAAAACCCAAAGACTATCAAAGTCGTATGGCCGATAAGACGAGGTGTTTTTACAGATGGGACATGGGCCCAGTGGTTTGTGAATGGCTGGTGGGCTGCAGTAAACCAAAAAATGTCGGTGAAAAGGGTAATGGTTCATGTGGCGCTCCCAGCCTATGCATCCCCTATGGACAAAGCGTTGCTGACTACTGTTTTCAAGACAGCTGGACTGCACCGAATCGAGCTCGTGAGTTCGGCGCAAGCTTTATTAAAAACTGCCATGACAGTAGGGAAGAATTCTTCGGGAATAATAGTATCTATTGGGGCAGAAGTTACTGAGATAATTGTGTATTCGAACAGTGAAATTAAGACTTATAAGTCTTTTTATTATGGCACACATAATCTCACAGAAAAAGTCAAAAACCATCTGCAGCTGGAGCACCATTTTGTAGTGGGTTGGCAGACAGCTGAAGAGCTCGTCAAAACTGTAGTGAAGTGCCGATTGCCCGACCAAAAGCGAAACACTTTCGAACCGATCAAAGTCACGGTAAGAGGTAAAGATACGCTTTCAAATGCTCCGGTGACGGTTTCGGTTAGTGCAGAAATGTGTGAAGGCGTGACCAAAGATTGGGAAAAAATGTTAATCACCGATCTTCATCATGTTATGAAAAAAATGCCTGAGGACGTCTACAATTCAGTGCTCAATAATGGTGTGTGGCTGACTGGTGGTGGCAGTACGGTGGCTGGATTGAAAGAAGCGATGATTCAGTCATTGGGCGTACCGGTGACACTCGCGTCTGAGCCGGCCATGTCAGTAGTGCAAGGAGTGCGATTGTGCAGTACCAAAATATAAACACCTGGGTCCAAAGCGCCAGCAAAATGACTCCCAAACGAGAGAAAATGTTACTGGTAGTAGTAGTTTTTTTGGTAGGTTTATTGGAAGTGGTTGGTTTATTAAAACCGATTTCAAATAGTTTGGGACGATTATCAAAAACCCCACTCCAGGTCAGTCAAAGTTTCATTCGGACCATAAGTTCGCCTTATTTCATGCTCAAAGCTTCATATAAT
>CAYQZC010000160.1:0-2271 GCA_964421945.1 uncultured Pseudomonadales bacterium | reverse complement strand
TACATTCCCGATCCCTCACTACCCACAGGCGTCAAAAAGCAGGTAGACTGGTCAGCCAGTGGCATCAAAGCTAGTTTCAAGAACGTGGTCCGAGACAAAAACGGCCAAGTTATCCGTGAAGAAGAATACTATTCAAACTACATTCCCTGGTCTGCCAAGTATCTGGTAGGCACCGGCGGGAACTAAGCTACTTTCACTAAAATCCAAAAAAAACCTGCCTGGCGATTTGCCCAAGCAGGCTTAGAATGTCGTCAAATGATCATGTTCATTAAATCTTTGACGACTGCAAAAAAAATCAGGACCGCAATATTCGACAAAAACGCGACCACCACTTCTACTATGAAAGTGGCTGGACGACGGCCGTCTTCGTACGGCCATGAATCCACCAGAGGTAGTCCGATCAACAAGATTAAATAAATGAGGTCTTGACCACCTGCCAGGACCATATTCTTCTCGGCAACACTGTCGAACAATGAGCCGAACATTGTGAATGCGGTTAAAACTAGGCCTGCTGACAGGCCCATAACAAGAGCCTTTTCTTCCCAGCTCCCTGTCTTCATCTTTTCTAATCTCCTGATTAAAATTGTTCACCAACGATGTTAAAGCACCTTTATATTATAGGACAATTTTCTTGAATTTCAAGATTCTTTTTCTCGAGAAGATTCTGTCTAAGCTTAGAAAGATATTTCAAAGACTAGCCTTTTTTCGAAAAACCCTCGATCGCCCTCAAGAGCTCGATCGGCGTCACAAACACCACCGTGTTTGATTGATCTGAAGATATGTCGTTTATGGAATTAAGCGTCCTGAGGTGCAAAGCTCCAGGTGTAGCAGTCATAGTGGCTGCAGCACGAGCTAGATTTTCAGCTGCTGCCACTTCACCTTCTGAGGCGATAATCGTGGCACTCTTCTCTCTTTCGGCTTCGGCTTGTTTGGCCATAGTCCTGATCATCGACTCGGGCAATTCTATATCCTTAAGCTCGACAGCTTGGACGTCCACTCCCCAACCTGTGGTGATTTTATCGATTTCGGTCTGGATTCTCTCGGCCACATGAGCTTGTTCTGAGAGTAATTGGTTTAAAGTCACCCCACCGATCACCGTCCGCATACTGGTTTGGGCTAGTTGTGAGACCGCGTAATAGTAATTTTCGACCTCATTGACAGCACGAGCGGGGTCAATGACTTTGTAGTAAATCACAGCGGTAATTTTGGCCTGGACATTGTCATGGGTAATCGCCTCTTGTTTTGGCACTTCCACTGCCTTGACACGGATATCCACTTTTTTAAACTGCTGGAAAATCGGCCAAACCACATGCCAGCCTGGCCCGACCACGGCTGTAAATTTTCCGGTAGTATAAATAATCCCCCGTTCATATTCGTTAACTTGCTTCAAAATCAATGGAATTAAAGACAGACAGATGATTAAAAACGCTAATAACATAAAGGCCTCACTTTCACTTGAGGCGAGAGTACACCTCAATTGAGGGATTTGCAAGCTAATCAAGCCATGTATCAAAGTATCTATCTGGTTGTATAATCACCCTCATGGATTCTCGTTACGATCATCAACTACATGAAGTATCAGCTGCCAAAAAATGGGAAGCTACCCAGGCATTTAACCCAGATTCATATCCTGAATCAAAAGGTAAAAAACCCTTTACTATCATCATGCCTCCTCCCAATGCCAACGATGCACTGCATGTAGGGCATGCTATGTTCGTGTCTCTCGAGGATATTATGATCCGCTTCCACCGGATGCTCGGTGACGACACGGTGTGGATCCCTGGTACAGACCATGCTGGCATCGAGACCCAATTTTTGTTTGAGAAAAAACTCAAGAAAGACGGTAAAAGTCGCTTTCAGTTTGATCGAGAAACACTCTACAAAATGATCTGGGATTATGTCCAAGAAAACTCAGATGTGGCCGTCAACCAACTCAAACGAATCGGAGCTAGCGCAGATTGGTCGCGGTTTAGATTCACACTCGATCCACAGGTGTTGAGCGTGGTACTCGATACTTTCAAAAAACTCCATGATTCTTCTCTCATTTACCGTGATACTCGATTGGTAAACTACTGTCCCAAGTGTGGCACTGCTTTTTCTGATCTGGAAGTCAACCATCAAGAACGCATCGATCCGCTTTTTTACCTCAACTACGGTCCCTTTGTGATTGCTACAGTCCGGATTGAAACCAAATTTAGAGATACCGCCCTGGCCGTAAACCCAGAGGATCCTCGCTATAAAAAATATATTGGTAAAACACTCGAAATCCCA
>CAYQZC010000159.1:0-2292 GCA_964421945.1 uncultured Pseudomonadales bacterium | reverse complement strand
AAGCAGAGAGTGAAGAATTGCGCCAAGCTGTTAACTTGATCCAAAAAGCAGGGGATGTCTATGTCATCGGATCGGGAACTGCCGGGATCGCGGCCGCCCAAATTGCCTATTACCTCCGTGAAATTGCTGGTCAAAAAGCTGTGAGCTTAGTCGGCGCAGACGCCAGTGAATATCTCAAAATTTTCAAAGCTGGCGATGTTTTGATGGCCCCATCGCAAAGTGGGGAAACCGCTGACGTCTTGGAAATTTTGGAGAAAGTACAGGCGATGGGTGTCAAAGTCATCACCTATGTCAACATGCCGGCTTCGAGTATGACTCGTCTAGCTGATGTGAGTAGCATGGCTGAGGCTGGACCAGAAATCTGCGTCATGTCGACCAAAGTCTATGTCTCGCAAATTGCATGGGGTTTCTTGATAGCTCATGCTGTGGCTGGCACCGCTGAAACGGGCAAGCGCGAGCTTGAAGCGGCGGCCCAACAGATTCAAAGGTATTTGGAAGATGCCGCCAGTCAACGAGCTGTCGAGGTTTTAGCAGACCAGCTGCTACCTTATCGAGATTTATTTTTGATGGCGAAAGGTCAATTGTTTCAAACTATGAGAGAGGGGATGGTGAAACTGATCGAAGGGAGCTATAAACACGCTCATGCTATCCCAGCCGGTGACCTCAAGCATTATGCCATTACCTTGATGGAAAAAGAGGTGATGGTACTGGTAGCTGTAGCTGAAGATGGAGTCAAACAAGAAGTGCTAAATGCAGCTCATGAAGTAAAAGCTCGTGGTGCAACGGTGATCGGAATCGCTGCCCAATCTGAACCCAGTTTTGATGTCTGGTTACAGGTGCCAAACACTGCTGCTACCAGCGCTATGAGTATGGTGGTGTCGCTCCAACTGTTGGCATACCATTTGGCTGTCAAATTGGGACACGACGTCGACCATCCTCGAAATATAGCTAAAAGTGTGACCGTGAAGTAGCACCAGGAAGTTTACTGGTGATGGTGGGCCCGCCGCTTGCGGCGGGCCTTACTTCTCATTTCTGCCAAAATGACTCCGCTGATCACGATCCCCAGGGCCAACAATTGCAGCCCTGACACACTTTCTTTTAAGATTAAAATGCCGAGCGGTAAGTAAACGAAAGGTTGGAGATATCCAAACAAACTAGCCTCGGAGGCTTCGATTCCGTCTTGGCCTTTGATATAGGCAGTCAAGCCGATGATTGAGCCAAAAATGGCCATGTAGGTACAAGCAATAAAAACACTTGGTACCATAAGTTCAACTTTCATAAGTGACACTAGTGTCGAGGCCTGGGGTCCGAGTTCAAACCAGCTCAAGATACCAAACATCCCGGCCCCGAACACGAAACTAATAGCTGAAGTAAAAAGTTTTGGAAGTTTTTGGAAATATTTTTTGGCTAAAATAAAATAAAAAGCGTTGACGATGGTATAGAGCAACATCAAAACAGTACCGCCAGAATGGATGTTAAACCAGGTGTGTATCGGTGTTCCCCAATAGGGGATCAGCGTCAGCATTATCGTCCCCAACAAGGCCACTCCCAGACCCAGCCACTCATTGGCTTCTTCTTTTTCTTTCAAAAAGATGATCCCTGCCAGCGTCACAAAAACTGGGGCGGTGGTAGCCAACAAACTGGTCTCGATGGCAGTGCTTCGTGACAAACCAACATACAGTAAACCCAAACTGATCACCGTGCCCAGAAACTCGATGGCAGATACTACCAGCAGAGTTTTCATTTTATTTTTTAGTTTGGGCCAGTAATATACAAAAATTGGGATTGATAGCAGACTCGCCATCAAGAATCGATACCACAAATAACGAAATGGGGTGGTAGTTTCAAAGGCTGGTTTGACGATGACTAACGATGCTCCCCAAACCACAGTATTGATGAGCAAGAGCAGATATGACTGCCAGCGGGGCAGTGCTGTTCGTTGGGCCATGAATATCAGCTTAGCACGTTCGATAGGTGTTCTGCTATAATCCCCCGATGTCAAACGAACAACGACGCCGCGACCATTTTTACTTTACACCAGAAGAAATCAGAGCTAGTGCCGAGGCAGCACTTAAAGCATCAAATTCATCTCAACGAAGTCGGCCCAAACGACGACTCCCATTACATCAAACTCAACTTCAACAACCACCAGAACCTCAACAACCAGAAGAGTTTACACTATATGAACCTGAAACCAAACTTGAGTCTGAACCTCAAGTAGAACAGGGGATGCTATTTTTTATCTAATTGGTTTCAGCTATTAATACTGCTCCGACCAGTGTCTTAGAGCGG
>CAYQZC010000158.1:0-2338 GCA_964421945.1 uncultured Pseudomonadales bacterium | reverse complement strand
GCCAAGAAAGACAGTAAATGGGTGTCATTGGTCTCTACTGTTTCTGAAGATGTCAAATCAGCAGTAGCAGCTCTCAAAATCAAAGGCCTTGGTTTTGAACCACGTGAGGTCCGGTACTACCCAGAAGCTTCGATGGCAGCTCATGTGACAGGATTTGTTGGTAAAAATGACATTGACCTACCTACTGGCTATTTTGGGATCGAGGGAGCTCTTGATAAAGAACTAAAAGCCCGGCAAGAAAGAAGGGTAGTAGAAAAAGATGCTTTAGGATTTCATCTCTGGGGTGGCAAAGCCAAAGGGCAAACCCAAGCCGGTCGTAATGTCGTACTGACGATCCGTCGGGATCTAGAACAAGCGGCGACATTGGCACTGAGCAAAGGAATCGAGCGATATGGCGCCAAAGCTGGTGAAATAATTATCATGGAGCCAAGCACAGGCAAGATTTTAGCGGCAGCTAGTTATCCGGCCTATGATCCGGCTACCTTTTTTGAATACCCAGGTGAACTCTATAAGAATCCGAGTATTTCTTCTTTTTACGAACCAGGATCGACGTTTAAAACACTGACTGTGGCGGCTGGCATAGATGCTGGGCTTATCACGCCACAGACTACATGCCCGGTCTGTAGTGGTCCTCGCCAACTAGGTAAATACAGTATCAAGACTTGGAACGACGAGTATCATCCAGATATCACCATGACTGAGGCGCTGGCCAAATCAGACAATACCGCCATGATGTATATCACTGATCTGTTGGGTAAAGATCTTTTTGTCGAGTATTTGCGACGCTTTGGGATCAATGAAAAAACTTACATCGAGCTTCAAGAAGATGCGGCACCACCTTTTCCTTCTAAGTGGGGACCAGTAGAACTAGCTACGACTTCATTTGGGCAAGGGATCAGTGTTTCGAGTCTTCAGCTGCTCAAAGCTATCAGTGCGATCGCCAATGGTGGGGTGATGATGCGTCCTACAATCATTGAAAAAGTGGTCGATCCCAACACAGGTGAAGAGCTAATCACACAACCATTAGTAGAACGGCAAGTAATTAAACCAGACACTGCTCGTTTAGTGTCTGAAATGATGGAAGTGGCAGCTGCTTCGGGTGAAGCAAAGTGGACCGCCGCCAAAACTCACCGAGTGGCAGCTAAAACCGGGACTTCACAAGTGGCTGTGGATGGATCTTATGATGAGACCAAGACCATTGCTAGTTTTGTAGGTTTTTCACCTCCAGACAATCCAAAATTTATCATGCTAGTCAAATTAGTCGAACCTACCAGTTCTATTTGGGCGGCTGAAACAGCCGCCCCCTTATGGTACCAATTAGCAGAAAAGGTGTTTTTGCTCCTAGAGATTCCACCTGATAAGTAGGCTATAATCGCTGTATGTTGTTTGAGATACTCTATCAACTAAAAAGATGGTTTCACTTTTTTAAGACAGGTATTTTGCAGGGTTTGAGGGCTCAACTGCAGTATAAGTTCCCAGAGAAGAAACTAAAAATCTTATGTATCACGGGGACTGACGGCAAAACCACTTCTTCGACCTTACTTTACGAAATTCTCAAAGCCAGCGGCAAAAAAGTCGCTTTAGTATCGACTGTGGGTGCTTATGCTGGTGATACAGCCTTGGATACCGGATTTCATGTAACTTCACCAGAACCAAGCCAACTTTACTCATTTTTAAAAAGCTTGGTTGATCAAGAATATGAGTACGTTGTCCTTGAAGCCACTTCCCATGGTATCTATCAATTTAGGACTTGGGGAATCAAACCGCTTATCACGGGCGTGACTAACATCAATCATGAGCATATGGATTATCACGGGACTTATGAAAAGTATGTAGCTGCTAAAACACTTTTGTTGAATCAATCAAAAACAGTAGTCCTGAATGCCATTGATGAGTCATTTCCCAAAATCAAAAAAGTACTCAAAGCTGGTCGCCAAGTAATAGCTTATGACACCCTTGTCTCACTACCTCGGCCGATCCAAATTGCCATTCGTCAACGATTTCCCCAAAACTATAATCGCCAAAATGCCACTTTGGTAGTGACCATGGCTCGTCAACTTGACGTCCCAACTTCAGCCTGTGTTGAAGCGATTACATCATTTAAAGGTGTCCCAGGTAGATGGGAATCAGTTCCAAATAAAAAGGGCTTGAAAATAATTATCGATTTTTCTCATACACCCCAAGCAGTGGAAGCTGTTTTATCTGCTCTTCGTCAAGAATTGCCCAAAGGTCAACGCCTAATCGCTGTGTTTGGCTGTGCCGGACTCCGGGATGCCAGTAAAAGACCTATCATGGGGAAACATGGAGCTGAAATAGCCGATATTGCTATTTTCACGGC
>CAYQZC010000157.1:0-2400 GCA_964421945.1 uncultured Pseudomonadales bacterium | reverse complement strand
ACTCCATAAGAGACCAGCGCTGAGGCTATGTAGAGTATCAATAAAAATACTAAGTTTTTTTTAGACATGCCCACCTTTCATGTTCAAGGCAAAAACGCGTCGGATGAGCTTCGCGTTTCACAATAGTTAGTTGTATCACGCTTGCCTAGAATTAGACAAGATTGATTATTTAAAAATCGCCCACCCAATCACTGCTGCAATTAAAACCGTGACCACGGCCACAGTTTTAAACAAATCTCGATAAATCAACGAGACTGGATACCCAAACAAAGTTTGAGCACTGATTTTGGGAGAGACAGATGTAAGTGCGTGTGCTGGCACAGTCACTGAGGTGGCCTCAATCTGAGGCATTCCTTCGACTTGGTGAACTGATTGCTCGTGCCGACGTGCCGCAGTTTTTAGTTTTGCTAACCGAGTTTTATTACGAGCCATAGAAAATCCTCAAAATATCTCTGGCAGTTATGACCACAATTAAAGTGACTAACACTACAAAACCACCGTAGTGGATATATCCTTCATAGTTTTGGAGTCGTTTGCGACCGATAATTGGCTCAAATAAAATCATGATAGCTCGACCACCATCTAGAGCCGGGATGGGCAAAACATTCATGATGGCTAAGTTCACTGATAACATACCCGTAAATCCGAGAATAGCTAACCAACCTTGTTTAAAAACTTGGCTTTTTTGAGCTTCGTGGACGATCCCGACTGGACCACTGAGCTCAGAAGGTAAGACCCGTTGAGTAAACCCAGTCACGATGGCTTGCTTGAGTCCATCTATGATCTGGACACCCAAAACTAGAGCTTGTTTGGTGCCAAATAGGCTCCCCCGGATTGGCATCTCGTACCATGGATAAAAGACGAAAACATATTCATCAAAACCAATTCCCATGGCCCCTTCGCCAACAGGTGTCTCAGCTTGGCTCCGAGCATATACAGTAAATTCCTGTGCCATTTCTTGACAACCAGTGCCTTGACAAGGTCCGGTGGTCGTCAGCGAAATATTTTGACCTCGGTGAGCTTCGATAAAAGCGATCGTCTGCTCGATCGTCGGCTGAGCAATACTATCAGTCCCACTGCTGAGCTTGATAATATCGACGTGGACGGGGACCTTGGCTTGTTCGGCTGGGGTACCAGGTTTGACATAACCAATCCGTGCCGTACTAAGATCATGAGGAATCCCCATGATCGAGAACACAATCGCAAAAGCGATGACTCCAAAAACGAAGTTGACTGCCGCACCGGCTAGAATCACTGCCAACCGTTGCCAAGCTGGTTTGGCTGCGATCGAGTGAGCTGAGACTTTACCCTCCACAACTTGCTCATCCTCGCCTTCAAGTCTCACGAAACCACCAAAAGGAATCCAATTTAAAGTAAACGGGGTGCCTTTCCAAGTTCCGATGGTCCGAGCTTTAGGTGGATACCCAAGTCCAAATTCGAGGACTTTGATCCCACACCACTTAGCCACAAAAAAATGTCCAAATTCATGGATGATAACCAAAAAAGAGAGTAATAGTATAAAAAGTGCTATTTCCATAGAAAACTAAACTGTCATCAACTCAGTTTCTTTGGCTGAGGCCATAGTATCAAGGTCAGTTAAAACTACTTTCATTTTTTCTTCTAAGGTGTTGAGATGGGTCTCGACCTCATCTTCACTCACACCAGCTTGATCTTTCAAACGATCAATGTCTTTCTTGGTATCCATTCGGATATTGCGGACCATGACTTTGCCGGCCTCGATTTTTTGGTGCAACATTTTTACCATTTCTTTACGGCGCTCTTCAGTCAGAGAAGGTACCACGATCCGAATGATCTGACCATCTACGACTGGATTAAGATTAAGTCCCGCACTGGCAATTGCTTTCTCAAGCGCTGGCATCAGGCCTTTGTCCCAAGGGGTCACCATCAACAAATGAGGATCAGGAGCTGAAACGGTGGCCACTTCATGGATTTTGAGCTGAGTACCATAGGCTTCAACTACTACTGGGTCTAACATTTGACTGGTAGCTTTTCCTGTCCGCAAGGTAGCTAAATCTTGTTGTAAATGTTGCTTGGCCTTCAGGACTTTTTGATCAAATTCTGCGAATGAAAACGACATAGGTGCTCCTAAATCACATTGTATCAAGACACGACTGGAATAGAAAGGTAAAAAAGTCTCCAGATCACATGCTATACTCAACAAACGTATGACCAGGCCAAACTTTATAGCAACTCTCGAGAAAACTATCACCCATTGGGATAGTTATCCAGAATTGATTCGATTACCTGCCGCAGCTGCTTGGAGATTTGTAATACTTAGCTACTTTTTCATTATCATGCCCCTTATCGGGATCAAAGTCTGGTGGCGCTGGCTCCCTGAAGCTACGGCCTTGACCGACTCAGTATTACAAGAAATCTCTG
>CAYQZC010000156.1:0-2406 GCA_964421945.1 uncultured Pseudomonadales bacterium | reverse complement strand
CTCAGCGACTGTCATCCTTGGCGGTACTTTAGCAGCTATTCAATATGCTAAAGGCAGTTATCGCTTTACACCTAAAGGAATGATTGCTGAAACTGGTTTGCTCAGTGCTAATTCATTCCCTAGCGGAGCTGAAGTCAAAATCGAAGGCAAGCTAGTGACCGCAACTGATGATACCTTGTATCTGGAACCAGGACAATACACGGTCGAAATCGCTAAAGACGGTTTTTATCCTTGGCAAAAACGACTTTCAGTAGAGAAAGAATTGGTAACTCAAACCAATGCCCAATTATTTCGGATTACACCAAGTCTCAGTCCTCTCACCTTTTCGGGTGTCAGTTTAGTTTCTCCCTCCCCTGATGGTCAAAAAATCCTCATGTATACTGCCTCGGCTTCGGCTACCAATCGTAACGGCCTGTACATTCTCGAATTGAGCGATAATCTACTTTCACTCCAACGAGGTCCACGACAAATCGCGGAAGACGTGACTGAATACCAACTCAGCAAAAGTCAATTTTTATGGTCACCTGACAGTTCTGAAGTCTTACTGATTACCCCATCACGCGAGTTGTTAGTTCCTCTTGATAAGAAAACTGACCTTCGCACCTTGCCAGATATGACCGTGGCAAAGAAAAAACTTCTTTCCACCTGGGAAGAAGAAATGTATCGCAAGGAGCGTGAGTTTTTAGGTAAATTTCCAGCTGAAATTATCGCTGTTGCTACTCAATCAGCCAAAAACGTTTATTTATCCCCCGATAAAAAACGTCTACTCTATACCGCTACCGAATCAGCCCAGCTGCCGATGCCGCTGATTCCCTCAGTGTTAGCTGCCAATACCCAACCTCAAGAACGCATTTTGGTCCCCAATGGGATGTATGTGTACGATCGCGAAGAAGACCGTAATTTCCGCGTCGGCACCCAAGTAGTCAGTGCGGGACCTATCAAAACACTGTTAGCCACTGATTTGTTCCGACGTGATCCTTTGACATTGGTCAGCTCACCCAGCGCCTTTACCCGCTTACAGGCTACCAACTCTGCTGAAACGGCCATGCGATTTTCGGGTTATCACACTCCCCTCTACACTCACAATATGCAGTGGTTTCCTGACTCAAAACACTTGATGTTTGTGACTGAAAATGGCGTCCAAATCAAGGAGTATGACAACTCCAATCAAACCACCTTGTATTCGGGACCTTACCAAGCACATTTTATGTATCCTTGGCCAGATGGGAGTAAAATCTTGATCTTGACCAGTTTCAGTCCCAATTCTCCATCAAACTTGTACGCGGTGGAGCTAAAGTAGTGCTACAATCAGCACAGCAAATTGCCGGGGATTAGCTCAGATGGCTAGAGCGCACGGTTCGGGACCGTGAGGCCCGCGGTTCGAGTCCGCGATCTCCGACATTTTTAGCGGCTCTGATTCCAACCCAGCGAGTTCTAACACCAAAAGGACACCCTTACCGGTGTCCTTTTTTTGGGCAAGAAAGTGCCATGAAACCAAAAAAAAGCAGTACGAAAAACGCACTGCTTTAGACGACTGATCAATTTTGATCGACCCGACGTGATGGCTAAGGTTAGTCTTTAGCTCTCGGAGGACCAAATCGAGTCAGGTATTGGATCTTAACCCGAGGCTCAGCTCCATTGATCTCAGCAATATGGGCCAAATAGGCCTGATACGCTACACTGATCTGCTCGGGCATAGTTTCCGGTTTGCCACTCGGAAGGTAAACGAACAACACATCAGTCAAACGAGCTAGACTAATCCTCTGCACGCTGGCAGCGGGATCAATAGCCCGATATCGATTATGACCTTCAGATTTAAAACCAAACTCTTCTGCCCTTTCAGCAAAGAAAGAAGCAAAAGACGGGACCAACGTCACGTTCTTTGTCATGGCTATTCACCGTCCCAATTTTCAGGATCTTGATCTGTCGATTCACCATAGAAAGCCACTTTGCAGGCAAACCAAAAGATACCCCCCACATGTTTTATGATTGGTGGCACCCAAACTAAGAATACCAATACCACCAGTGGGGTGACGGTCAAGCTGAGTATGCCGTACACAAGTATGCCCAAAGCAACTCGGATAATTCTCCGGTCGATTTGACTTATTGAAGCTTGACCACTTACTTCAGCTACCATGGTGAGCAGTGCACTGAAACCAAAAATGATTCCAATAAACCCTGTCACTATTGCAGCTCCCAAAACGTCTTCACTATTTGTCAAAAAGTAGTGAATCACTGAAACACCTCCGTGTTGTTTTTATAGCTTTAAAGAACAAAGAACACTGTATTATACCAAGTTGGCTTTTTTTGATAGGTTTCAGGCGAAAGATGCTTTATACTACACCGGTTACGTTCCCATAGTTCAAGGGATAGAACGAGGGTTTCCTAAACCCTAAATCCAGGTTC
>CAYQZC010000155.1:0-2412 GCA_964421945.1 uncultured Pseudomonadales bacterium | reverse complement strand
AGCCTCGACGCACTTTTCGCCATAACACAGGTGAAACTTGATAACCCACCAACCGGTCGACGACGCGACGAGCTTGTTGAGCATCGATCAAGTGATAGTTTAGTTCTCCGGGATGATCAATGGCTGCTTTGACAGCTGCTTTGGTAATTTCATGAAAAGTGGCTCGATAAAAATGCTGAGAACCAGAGGATTTATGTTTTTTGTTTTGCCCTTCGGTCAATAAATAGTGGACATGCCAAGCAATCGCTTCACCTTCTCGGTCAGGGTCGGTAGCCAGATACACGGTATCGGTTTGAGCTGCCAAATCCTGCAGACGTTTTACCACTTGTTGTTTGTCGGCATCTACTTCGTAGGTAGGTTCAAAATCATGCTCTAGGTCGATGCCTAGCTTCTTCTTTGGCAAATCACGAACATGCCCCACTGAGGCAACTACAGTATACCCAGCGCCTAAGTACTCGGCTAATTTTCTGGCTTTAGTGGGAGATTCTACGATTACCAACGACATATCCTGGCATTATGACACACGACTGCAAGTTCAGCGAGCTCGAGCATACCAACCTCCACTAAACTTGACCCAACCTTGTAGCTCCCATTGAGCTAATATGGCTACCACTTCTCCTACGGTCGCCTGCTCTTTTACATGTTCTACCAAGGTATCTTGTAAGTAGGGTTCTTGTGATAATAAAGCCCAGATCATTTTTTCTGTGGCTGTCGTGCAGACTGGGGTATTGTTTGATCTGTCATCTATATCGTCATAAGCAAGTTGCAAATCATCCCAAATGTCACGCCACTCAGTCACACAAACTGCACCTTGCTTGAGCAGTGCCGCAGTACCTTGACTGTATTGGCTGGTGATCGGTCCCGGCACGGCACCAACTGACCGACCATACTCCAGAGCATAACGAACAGTGATCATGGTGCCACTGCGAGGGGCAGCTTCGACCACTAGCACAAACTTAGAAAGTCCTGCGATGATCCTGTTTCGCAGCACAAAAGTGTGGGGCGCTGGTGGCACACTGGGTGGCCATTCTGAAACCAGCGCCCCACCTTTTTCCAAAATTTCTGCCGTCAAGCGAAGCTGATTTCTGGGATAACAATGTTCAAATCCATAACCCACAACTCCAACAGTTTTACCTTGGTAAGCCAGTGTCGACTGATGTGCTTGACTGTCGATCCCAATCATCAAACCAGATACGATCACTGCTTGCCGCTGGACACACTGCCCCACCAATAATTGGGTGACAGCTTGACCGTAAAGGGTAGGTCGCCGAGTCCCGATGATACCCAAATGCAAACTGTCAGCCGGAGGAAGCACTCCCTTTATAAACAAAACTAATGGATGATCCGGGCATACTTTGAGCTGGGCAGGGTACGTTGGATCCGTATCAGCCACCAACTTTATTTGGGCTTTTCTCCAACTTTCAACCAACCGCTCCTTATCTGTTTGAGTGAAAAAACTTGCAGCAGCCTGCTTTTGTTGAGCAGATAACACTGACAATTCTTTTCCCTTCACACATGCTTGAGATAGTTCAGCCAGCCGTCCCGCCGCTGTTTCTGGCGACTCATCTGCTTCTAATGCTTTGAGTGTTTCACTTCCGCATCCGGGAACTGATAACCACAAAGCTCGCCACTGCGCCAATGATAACTTCATGACCGCAGTGTATCGGCCTTACCTTGCATAAAACGTAGAGTGGTTTGAGTGGATCAGGTTTGGGTTAACCAATCTACAATAGTTTTTACCACTGGCCCTGCTTCGCGAGACCCTTCTTTAAATGGTTGTGTTTCATCACTTTCCACCAATGCTGTGATCACAATTCGCTCTGGGAAACCCACCTCTTGGGCCCGGGTCCACCACTTTTGATGCTCGCTATCAATCGGGGTCGAAGTCGGGATTTGCGGCTCAACTATGGCGACAAACCATGCGTGAGTATTCCGATGTCCCTTGCTATCTTCTCCTCCAAATTCTGCTGTCCCAGTTTTACATGCGATGGCACCAGCTTGCAAAGCTTCTTCAACCGACGATTCGGCACTGCGATGCGTCGTGTTATAGGCAAAAAATGGAAAGGCCGTCCCACCGGCTGAACAAGCATCAAGCATACCTTTCAAAACCAACTCCAAGTCATCTTCCTGCAAACTTAACTCTCGGCAATTACCCACTTCAGAACTCAAAAAGCTAGGTGTACATTGCACACCTCGATTGGCCAATGCTTGGACCAAAGTGTTAATTTGCAAAGGTGTCACTAACAAATCGCCTTGCCCAATACCATAATGATATGTGTTACCTAAGTACCATCTTTCTCCCAGCAACTGCTCTTTCCATGCTGGATCTGGCACTAAGCCCGCCGCCTCACCTAGCGGCTGACTACCGGGAGCCTTACCAAGACCAAATTGGCGCGCAAAATCAGCCAATGC
>CAYQZC010000154.1:0-2464 GCA_964421945.1 uncultured Pseudomonadales bacterium | reverse complement strand
ATTTGCTATGATTAGCACATTCTCTGATTTGTGCGGAAACGCTACCTATGCCAAAGAAAATCAATCGTATGGTTTGACTACCATGAGGAATAAACACGTCGATGTATCAGGTCATACGGTGACTTTCAGTTTTAAAGGTAAAAGTCATGTTTATCATGAACTCGACATCCATCATCCACGCGTCGCCAAGACCATACAACAGTGCATCGAACTTCCCGGTTACCAACTGTTTCAGTATCTCGATGATGATGGAAAGAGGCACTCGATCGATTCGTCTGATGTAAACGAATACCTCAAAAACATCACTGGAGAGTCATTTTCGGCTAAAGATTTTCGTACTTGGGGTGGGACTACACTTGCTGGAGATACTTTATACAAGATCGGGAAAAATGACCTGGAAATGCCAATCGAAAAAGCTATCGTCACTGCCGTAAAGCAAGTCTCCGAACACCTTGGTAACACAGTGCCAGTGTGTCGAAAGTACTATATCCATCCTACGGTGATCAAATCCTATGAGAAACAAACCTTAGTACCCTCATTTGAAGAAATATTTGGGGCTCCTCATCAGGTGCCATTTGGTCTGACCACCGAAGAATTTGCCACTTTATCACTACTGATAAAATAATCCCCATTGACGCTGCATGATACATATTCTATATTTCGAATATGTACGAGATTATTTTTAATTTGCAAGCTGAAGTGCTCAAAGCCATGGCTCATCCACGGCGCTTAGAAATCATCAATTTACTTAGAGATCAAGAATTATCAGTGACAGATATGTTTACCATGTTGGATTTGCCGCAGGCCAATATCAGCCAACATTTGATGATTTTGCGTGACGCCAAAATTGTCGAAACCCGCCGAGATGGCAAGCAAATAATGTACAACTTAAGTGACCCCCGTATTAGTGAAGCTTGTGATTTATTTCGAGAATTATTGATTGATCAACATCGTGGCACTGATGTGGCATCTGCTTTACATCTACATATGAAAGAATTAGTGCCAGTAGTTCATGACCCAGTGTGTCAGATGCGCCTATCACCCAAAACAGCAAGTTATTCGACCGACTATCAAGGTCATCACTATTTTTTTTGTGCTAGTGGCTGTTTGAAATCATTTACTAAAAATCCGGAGGCCTATGTCCAAACCTGAAGCACATTCTTTTCACGTCACTGGTATGCATTGTGCCTCCTGTGCCAGTGCTATCACCCGCAAACTCCAAAAAGTATCTGGGGTAGAGTCATGTGTGGTGAACTATGGAACAGAAAAGGCCACCGTTACTTTTGATCCACAGGCTGTGTCACTCGAAAATCTAAACCATGAGGTAGCTCATTTAGGGTATCAACTTCAATCTTCTGACGTTATGACTGATCCACATGACGGTCATGATATGGGAAAAGTTTCACGCGATAGCGAACATAAAAAAAGAAAAATTGCTGAGCTGGCAGCGTTGAAACAACAAGTCCAAGTCGTGACTCCTTTTGTTTTGTTTAGTATTGCAGTGATGATTTGGGAAATCGGTGCCTATTCTTTCAAGATTTTCCCAGAAATGTCAGATATTGTTTCTGTATTCGTGCATCATTTGTATCCATTGCTCGCTACCTATACCTTATTTGTGATCGGTCTGCCCTATGTCGAAGCAGTGGGCAGATTTATCAAATATCGCAGTGCCAATATGGATACATTGGTAGGAATTGGGACTCTAGTGGCGTTTTTATATAGTTTTGCGATTTCAGCATTTGAAACAGTTTTAGCCACCTATGTGGCTGATCTTCACAGTTACTACGATGTGACCATCGTGGTAATTGGATTTATCACCATCGGTAAGTATTTTGAAGCCAAATCAAAACTAAAAACAGGTGATGCGTTGGAGAAATTATTGGAGCTCCAAGTCAAGACAGCTACCGTCATCAGAGATGGTGTGGAGGTTGTGATCCCCATTGATGAAGTCCAAGTGGGAGAACAAATCAGTATAAAACCTGGGCAAAAAATCCCGGTCGATGGAGTAGTCCTCGAAGGCATATCAGCAGTCGATGAATCAATGATCACTGGTGAATCAATCCCAGTCGATAAGAAAAGCGGCGACAAAGTAGTGGGTGCCACTCTCAATAAACATGGATCACTCTTGATCAAAGCAAGCAAGGTCGGGGGTGAAACAGTTTTGGCTCAGATTATCAAGCTGGTAGAAACTGCCCAAAACTCCAAAGCTCCAATTGAAAAACGAGCTGATCAGATTTCCGCAATACTTGTCCCTATAGTGCTCGGAATAGCGGTGATAGTTTTTAGTTTGTGGTTATTTGTAGGTTCTCAGTTTATGTCAGTCCCCCAAGCTTTGAGCTTGGCCGTACTGAGTACAGTGGGGGTTCTCGTGATCGCCTGTCCGTGTGCGATGGGATTAGCAACACCGATGGCTGTGATTGTGGGAGTTGGGAAGGCAGCTCAGAATGGTATTTTGATAAGAAAT
>CAYQZC010000153.1:0-2512 GCA_964421945.1 uncultured Pseudomonadales bacterium | reverse complement strand
GCAACAAGCGGCAGAGTATTTGGGTGAGATCCAGCAAAAACTGGCAACCGGATACGATATCGATAGCATCGTGACAGGCCTAGTGCCGAGTGTTCACGCCCAATCAGATTCTTCTTTGACAGCCTGTGTTTTCTTGAGTAGATCAAAGCCAGAAACAGTCACCATCATGGCTCCAGAACCATTGATTTCTATCGAGCTTTTGACCCCTGATGAAGTTCCGGCGCCAGTGAGTGAATCACTGACCGCTGAGCCAGACATAGATGCTACCAATGATCCAATCGCGGCTTTGTCAGTGGCGCGTCCCCTGAAACCAATTAAAAAACCTTTGCCGTTTCGATTGATAAGTAAAGCCTTACGTGGAGTAAATGTGGTGGGGCGAGTTTTGATCAGCAGTGCCATGAAGCTCAGGTCGCAGTCTCGCCGGGCTGATATTCGGCAACGATTGCTACGAATCCTACTTGGACTGGTGATCTTGAGTCTCTGTCTGGGAGGGGGGAGTTTTTGGTGGTGGAGGCAAGTGACTTCCAGCCAAGCTGCAGCCAAAGCTGCCATCAAACCTTGGGAGGAACAACTTCTCCAAGCTGAACAACAAGTTTCAAGTGACCCTTTAGCAGCCCGACAATCAGCAGCTGTCGTGGTGTCTGAATTATCAAAAATTGCTCAAGAATTTGTCAAAAAACCGGGCGGTAAAAAAATCACTGCGACTGCTCTGACCAGTGCCCAGGACAGATCTCAGATTATCTCTGGCCAAGTCCAGAAACAAGAACTTCCGATTTTTTATGATGCTCGGCTGCTACAGTCAGATTTTGTGACCATGATTGCTCGCAGTCAAGGTACTACTGCCTGGCTCGTCGACACCGGTAAAAAACAAGCTTTGATTCTAGATTTGAGCACCAAAAAAGCTCAAGTTTTTGACCTTGGCAAAATGGGTAGGATTACTGATGTGGCTATTGATGGTGAGACGGTCTGGCTTTTGGGAGATGGCATCTGGAAAACGACAGTCAGCAACCCCACCGAATTGACCCAAGTCAAACCAGAGGGAGACTCAAATAGAGATGGTAAAGTGCTCGGTGCCTACACCACATTTGTTTACATTATTAATCCAGAAAAGCGAAACATTTATCGCTATGCTCAGGTCAAAGAAAAAGAAAATGAATTTTCTGAGCCGATCGGTTGGTTACAATCAAGCCAAGGTTTATCACTCAAGGAAGTCACTTCCATCGGCATCGATGGTGATGTCTGGCTTGGTACGATGCAGGGTGAGGTCAAAAAATTGACTTCTGGTTCGCCTGTAGACTTCGACATTCAAGGATTAAATACTCCATTTTCCGGCAGCGTCTGGATAGTTACCAATCAGAATCTTACCAACGTATATGTTCTTGAGCCGAGTGCTAGCCGGGTGGTGATCCTGCGAAAAGATGGCACTTTCCTCAAGGAGTTGAGTAGTCCGATGCTCAAAACCTCGACCGGACTGATGGTCGACGAGACTGTCAATCGAGCCTATGCAGTCAGTGGCTCCCTCTTGTTCGAACTCGAGTTATAATGAGCAAGATGAAATTGGTTATCAATAAGCGAGCATTAAATGATTACACCATCCAAGATACTTATCTGGCAGGTGTCGTTTTGACGGGTGCAGAGGTCAAAAGTTTGCGGCTGGGACATGCCAGTTTGACCGGAAGTTATGTCAAAGTCATTGCCAATGAAGTATTTTTGGTGGGAGCCCAGATTTCACCATATAAATATGCCGATAATCGAGACTACGACCCAAAAAGAACTCGCAAGCTTTTGATGCGTCGGAGACAAATCGATGATGCTCAGGCTAGTCAGGATGAAAAAGGTTTGACATTAGTACCTTTGGCTTGGGAAAAAGTGGGTCGTCACATCAAAATTTCAGTTGGCTTAGCTCGAGGTAAGAAACAGCATGAAAAAAGAGCTGAACTGAGGCGTCGGAGCATCGAACGGGATGTCGCCCGCGAGGTCAAACACCATACCTCATACCGAGTCTAACCTATAGACAGGTGGCTAGGTATCTTGTTAACATAGGCTTACCAAGTCTGTCATACGAAAGGATAGAACATGCCCAAACGAGTTTTTTGGCCACTTACATTAATAATCATGGGGTTGATCTTCTTAGCCTCAAACTTACAGTTGTTGCCATCTTCATTTTGGAATCTCTGGCCTCTGATCCTGATCGTGGTGGGACTCGGTGGTTTATTGACTTCGGATCGTGAAGAATGGATGGTCGATACCAAATCAAAATCAACTAAAGTTGCAGCCGCTCCCAAAGCCAAAGCTTCCGCCAAACCAAAAGCTAAAGCCAAAGCCAAGCGTCGCAAATAGATTGTTACCTTATGACACCGTTTCAAATTGCCATTGATGGTCCTGTTGCCGCCGGCAAAGGTACTGTCTCTCGATTAGTGGCTGAGAGACTGGGTTTTTTGTATGTCGATACCGGAGCTATGTATCGGATGACAGCATATTTAGCTCTGAAACATGATGTCCCCTGGAATGA
>CAYQZC010000152.1:0-2568 GCA_964421945.1 uncultured Pseudomonadales bacterium | reverse complement strand
CAATGAGCAAAATCTCGCTCTCATAGGAGTGGTCTACCAAAATCCCGGCATCAAACGGGAAAAACTCATTAGTGAGTTTGAGGGCAAAAGCTTCAGACATGTGAATCGCATGATCGGGCAGTTGACCCGAGAAGATCGGGGTGCCCTCGATGAAATCAATGGCAAACTCTACCTCAAACCTTCGATGAAGGATGAGTACGAGGAGTATATGCTCGCCAAAGAAGCTGAAGCCGAACGTGCAGAGCACAACGCTCATACTTCAAATGGCTCGAAACCTCGAGTAGTCCCGTTTGCTGAACGCTCGTCCATGCCAACCCCGCATCAGGAAACTCACTCTCAACTGCCGACACAGTTTTTCCAACTGACCTATGCCGCCAAACGGGCCATCACCTTGCCAGATGCCTTCAGGAAACGACATGTGGAAGTGACATTCCAGCTGGAATTTCCCTTCTCCAATGTCAAACGAATCGGCATCTCGCCGACGCTTGAGGAAAAAGATATCATTTGGCTGCCACCAGGCTCAAAGACATTGGTAGTCAAAGTCGGCCGGTTCAAGCCAGACCAGGACATGGAACTGGTAAACAACAACTATCTGGCGGTAGTGATTCCGACCAAAGACGGTGGTCATGAACTGCAGTTCTATCACCCACCCAGCGGCGAATCTTTCGCCCTAGCATGGGTGCATGAAGATGACGCGGAAGAGGACGACGACTAGTCCCTAGACCCAAAGTTACATTTCAACCCCCGTTTTTTTGACGGGGGTCTTTTTTTTGTAATATTGTCTATTTTGAATACTATCATTATTTACAAATAGGCCTATAAGTGTTATACTCAGCCGTTCTTTTTCAAACAAAATCAAATGGAGTCAAAAAGCCATGCGATCCTTAATGGATTCCAAAAGTATTCGTCGTTTCAAGCGTGAGGTGAAAGTGCATCAGTTCATTAACACGAGCTACATGGCACTTATCACCTTAGTTTTTGTGCTGATCAATCTGGCCTTGTACACCCTTGTGGCTTGGGCCGCGTGGTTGGTGGTAGTGGTAAACCATTTTGGTGGTACACCCTTGACCACCCCTGAGTCGATCATCCTCGGCGTCGCCGTGATGCTCACCTTCGGGCGTTATGTATCAGGCGAAAAAGCGAAGGGAATCTTTTTGTTTTGGCGTGTACGCTCATAGCAAAAGGCCATCAAAGCCAAATCAGGCACCATGTTGTCTGATCACGAACATCTACTTCAAATGCTCCATAGGTTTGATTTGGAGTAGACACCCCTCAAACAGTGAGCTAACCCCTCACTGTTTTTTTGTTTTTATTCGAAAATTTCACCTGCCCAATTTTGACTTTTAGTTATTTTTTCATCAGAAGAAACTACTAAATACACACTCTGATATTTCTTTGCCAATCTCGACCAATCAGTCGGATCTGAAAAACTCAGTAGCGATGTCATCTGATCTGCCACAAAAGCACTGGGAGCCACCACCGCACAGCCTACCAACTGAGTCATCGGGGAAAGCGTTTTGCCATCAACCAAGTGATGCCATTTTTTCCATCTTCGCTTAAAAGTATCTGAGACAGCCAACCCTTGATTTGCCAAAGCTACCACTCCGATCGCAGTATCAGCTCTACCTGGCCATTCGATGGCGACTTGCCAAGCTGATCCATCGGCTTTGGTGGTAGCCACCATATCTCCGCCACCTTCAACCAAAAAATAGGGAAACTCATTTTCTTTAATAATTTGGGCCACTTGGTCAATCCAGTAACCTTTACCTACCCCACCAATATCAAAAACCACCGGCCCATCCACTGTCACTCGATTGCCATCAATTGACCACAAAGGTACTTTGAAAGCTTGAAGCTCTGCCTCTGGGGCAGGCGTCAGGGAATACTTAGCATCATATCCAGCTCGTTCGAGCAAACCTCCCATGGCGGGATCAAATCGGCCGTTAGTCTCGGTACGCAGTTGGTCAGAAACCTGCAACAGCTCTGCTAAAACTGGAGAAACTTGGTAAGTACCAGCTCGGTGATTTTTAAATTGACTTACTTCACTGGAAGCAATGAAACGCGAAAGTTGCTGCTCATATTGAAAAGTCCGCTCCAGGATCAATTCCTGGAGCGGAACCAAATGTCGATCGTCTTGGGCATCGATACTTATGCTCCACGCTGTTCCCAAACCTGAAAACCCGATCGTGTGCATAGCAACAATCTATAGTTGAGCTTTGAGCTCAGCTAAAGCTTGATTGAAAGCGCCAGTGGTCAATGATGATCCACCCACCCGATCGATCGATGTCAATTCACTTAATTTTTTACCTTTGACGGCCGCGGTAAACTCAGCTGCAAATGCTTCCTGACGAGTGATTGAAATTGGTGCCTCAGCCAATACATCAGCGCTGGCATCGGTGATCACACCTTGACCATCGACCTTGAGGTTAAACCCAACTTTGTCTTCTCCCGCAGGAGTTTTGTAGGCGACTACTGTTTTGACTTCTTTGGCCACGGTTTTGGTGTCCATCACCGTGCTCGAGTCAGCTGGTGCAGTAGCACTCATACCAGGAAGGGTACAAGCGGAAA
>CAYQZC010000151.1:0-2621 GCA_964421945.1 uncultured Pseudomonadales bacterium | reverse complement strand
CTTTTAGTTTGATTGTATTTACTCATACACTATGGGATAATTTCTTGTTCGCTAAAATCGCCAGGTAAAGGAGAAACCAACTTGGATCCTATCGATCAAACTCAGGCTGTGGAACCACAACCTGCCAGGCAACTGCAAGGCGTGTATCGACTGCTGTTTTATTCAGCTGAAGCCGATCATCCGCAAGTTCGCGGGGCAGGACAACGCTATATCCATAAGGATGGTGCTCGGCTTTACTCCAAAGTCAGTGGTGATGGTCCTCAATTGATCTATGTAAATAGCACCACTCACGAAGTGACCGTTCCCACTGGAGTAGCGTTTGAGCGCCCGTGGTATCTGGCACCAGCAGGCACTAGCCAATTTGTAGAGCCACAAGTCACGGTGGTTTTTAACTCCCTTGACTTCTAGTGGTCTGATCATACCTTGCTACAGCTTCGAATAACTTCGGAGCTGTTTTTTTATCGGCTACTTTTTATCGACTCCATTTTCCTAGCTATTTGCCTCCCCGTAGTATAATACTATGGGATTTTTCCCTGATGTAATTGTTCGTTAACATTTTTTCGTATTCAACGTACCAAATGGTACAGGAATGGAGTCAAAAACAGCATGCGAATCGCATTTGCTGGATCTGATACTTGGCCGGCCCATGATGGACACCGACAAGTAGTCGAGGAAGTCCTAAGATCTGGTTTATTTGACCATGTGATCTGGATTCCATCTGGATTTAGTGTCTGGAAAATGGACCCTAACCTTCGTAACCGACTGCACCGCCAACAAATGGCGATGCTGGCGTTTCCCCAAGAATGGTTGTATCGCCCCAAACCTGGATGGGCTACATTTCAAATCGACTTGTCTGCAGTCATGCAACAAGACGTCCCCACCGGATTTCGATTTCATCTGCTTCGAGAGCAATATCCTGGTGCTGAAATAACTTTCATCACTGGCTCAGATGCTGTCAGCGCAGAGATCCCTTCGGCACCAATGCCGATTTTACAGTGGAGCCATCAAGCTTTACTTGAAAGAGAGCGGATTTTGATCATGCAACGAGACGGCTTCCTACTGAAACGTCACAACATGACATTACCACCCTTTGTGGAATGGTTTCCTTCGGAAACCATTTTTCCTGATGTTCGCAGCAGTCAACTTCGAAAGTTGATCCGGCTGGGAGATATCAGTTGGAAAAACTATGTCCGAGAAGAAATCCAAGCCTACATCGATCTTCACCAACTCTTTATGGAAAGGGAATACTAACATGGTCCTCAATGACCGACCTCAACGTCCTGGTCCTGTGACACTAAACGAGCATCTCAATATCTTGAGACATCGTTTCTTTCGAGCTGCCTTAGCTACCCCAGTGGTTGTTTTGTCAGATCCAATGGCCTGTGCTGTAGAGCACTGGAAATTGGTAGAGCGGCTAGCCCTACCTCACCCCGATGGCACGATCGGAGCACAATTGATCGTGTACCCCGAGCTAGGTTTTTCCGGCGGGTACAGCCAGGAAGATATTCTCCTGCAGAAGGTCCTCCAAACAGATACTGATCGGGCTATCGAGTGGTTCTTGCAAAAAACAGCTAATGTCAACGCGATCCTCGTGTTTGGCAGTATATTGTTGGTCCAAGATCTGCTTTTTAATGTGGCCTATGTCACTCGCCGCGGTCAGGTGCTTGGCATCATCGTCAAGACTGCCCCGCCAAACTACGCCGAGTTTACTGAAGGTCGTAAATTCCGACCGGCTAGCGAATTGCCCTGCGATGTCATCTATAAATTCGGGCAAGAGATCCCGATTGGCTCCGACTTGATTTTTGTCAGCGAAGCTAACGAAGATCTGACTTTGGGTGGTGCCATCTGCGAAGATGATTGGCTTGCCATCTCTCCGTCTACCTTGCTCGCACTTTTTGGAGCTAAGGTCCTCTTCAACTTGTCAGGCTCACCCTATCAATTGGGTAAGTTTGACTGGATACGCCAACTGATGCGAAACAGCGGTTCTGACCTATCAGTCAGAATGTACTGTGGAGCCGGTTTTGGTGAGAGTACCACTGAAGTGGCGTATCCCGGTTTTAAGATCATCGCCGAACGCGGCAACATCTTAGCCGAGTCTCCAGTCTTTGAAACTGAAAACTCTTGGCTGGTGCAAGACGTCAATCTGGGGGTACTGCAAGCTGATCGCACCCGTATCAACAGCTGGAGTATCAATGCTGCCCAATTCCGTGAGAATTTCCCAGTCCGATATGTGTATTTCCCGGGTGAACTTGGACTAACGGGTGAAGATGCTGCGACGTATGAAGAATTCATTCGTGAGTTCGATCCGCTGCCCTTAGTCCCCAAAAACGATATCGAGTTTTATGAAGTCTTTCAAGCTCGAGTCATGGGGATCCTTAAACGTTTCAAGTATCTGCCACCACACTTGCGAAAAGTCGTCATCGGTTTATCTGGTGGCAAAGACTCAACTGATGTGTTGCTGCAGTACATCGAACTGGTAGATCGGTGGGGCAAAGAACTAGGCATGACTCGAGCCGACATCATCGGCGTGACCATGCCCGGCTTTGGCACTTCTGATGAAACCTTTGACTATGCCTCGAAGCTGGGAGAACTGTTTGGCATCACCTTCATGGTGAAACCCA
>CAYQZC010000150.1:0-2629 GCA_964421945.1 uncultured Pseudomonadales bacterium | reverse complement strand
AGCGGGCGAAACAGCTGATTGAAGCAGTAGAAATGTATATGGAAAAGCCGAATTTTAACGGAGTCCAACAACAAATGCTTGAAAGTTTTTACTTACGGCCGTTTATGCCAGAATTGTTGCCATTTATCGATTTACTGACTGAGTCAGTTTTACTTGAAAAACGTGTTGATGAGAAAAAACGACAAAAACTTCTCCAAGTCGTAGCGGCTATAAAAACCTTGCTAGCTTTGCAGGAATTCTCGCGCAGTCACCACGAGTGAGCTGGCGTCTACAGTTTTCTGGATCCCACTTGGTAAATGTTTTAGGGTAATCTGATCTTGAGAGCGTTCAGTTTCACCAATAATCACCACTACTGGAATATGTTTGTGGTCAGCTAACTTGATTTGCTTACCGACTTGGTCACTGCCAGGGTAAAGTTCTGTTTTGATACCGGCTTCGCGCAGTACCCGAGCAGTTTGGGCTGATACTTCACTACTGACTGGCTGGTCATCAAACACGGTCACCATCACTTCGGCGGCACCGTCAGGTACAGAAACCAGTCCCAACTGGACAGCAGCTTCCACTGTGCGATCGAAACCAATGCCAAACCCAACCGCTGGGATGGTAGCACCAGACAATTGTTCAATCAATTTGTCATAACGACCACCACCGCCAACTGAGCCGACGGGATATTCGGGAATTTTACCTTCGAAGATCAGACCGGTGTAATAATCCAAACCTCGGGCTATCTTGGGGTTGAAAACCAAGTTCTCCTTTGGCACACCTAGCTGGTGGGCATAGTGTACAATTTCGGCTAAATTATCTGACATAACAGCATTTTCAATCATCGTGATTGCTTGAGTGGCTGCCGTTCGACTCAGGCCTTTCGCCTCAAGTTCGGCTGCTACTTCGTCACCAGACATTTTGTCTAACTTATCAATTGATTGGATGATGCTGGCGGTACTGACTTCGGGTGTAGCAAAAGGCGAAAGTGTAGAGATCAGTGTCTGTCGATCATTAAACTCGATACGAAGTGAAGTAATGCCCAAAGAGGCAAAAGCATCGTAGTAAACAGATAAAATTTCTGCATCGGCCAAAGGAGAAGTACTGCCAAAGATATCACAGTCACATTGACGAAATTCGCGATAGCGGCCTTTTTGTGGTTTGTCAGCTCGGAACACATTTTGAAAAGAATAGCGACGAAAAAACTTTGGCAATTCATGTTGATACTGTCCCAAAACTCGGGCTGTGGGGACAGTCTGATCATAGCGCAAACCTACTTCACGATCGCCTCGATCAGTGAAGGTATACACGAGTTTGTCAGCTTCGGTGCCGTATTTTCCCAAAAGCAGTGAGGCATATTCTAGAGTCGGCGTCTCAAGGGGTGCAAAACCATGGGTTTCAAAAGCTTGTTTGATAGCTTGTTCGACAAAATCTCTCTGGCGTTTTTCGGTAGGCAAAAAATCTCGAAAGCCTTTTAGTGTTTGAGGAAGAGTGGAGTTAGACATACAGTTTTCTTGAGAGGAAGCCGAACAGTTTATCGACGACCACTGCCATTATACCTGAACTGACTACCACCACGAGATGGATTCCGATTACTTTTGTTGGCGCCTGGTTTGGTTTTTTCAGTTACTTTTTTTGATGAAGTTTGCTCTGGAGTTTCAGAGTTGGCGTTTTTTTGATCGGTTCTTCGATCTGGGGTATGAGGTTGGGGAGTTCGTTCTTTGGACATACTGGGGGAGTATATCAGATGTATGTGGACCCGATCGGACTCGAACCGACTACCTTTGCAATGCGAATGCAACGCTCTACCAGGTGAGCTACGGGCCCATTTGCCTCTGGATTATAGCAGAAAATGACACTACTACATGGCTATTTTGTGAAGTAAACCATCTCGACTTCATCTTGATATTCGCCTTGCCATTTTGCACTCCGAGGTCTGATACCACAGCGATGAAAACCAAACTTGCGATAGAAATGTTTTGCTGCTTCATTACCGGTGATGTAGCTCAAGTAAAGGCATTCGATGTTCTTGGCTTTGATTTTGGTTAAAATTTCGTTGAGTAAATACGAACCAACATGTTTTTTTCGTGACAAAGGATCAACATACAGACTGTAGAGAAACGCTACATGAGCTTGCTTGGGAAGGTATGAAGGCAAAACTTGGCAAAATCCGAGCAGCTTTTGCTCAGCGGTTTCAGTATCAAATACGCCATAGAAACCAAAAGTTGGTGGTGCATAGGCATAATCCAATTCGTCGCCAAAACTGACTTCATGACGATTTTGTTCAGACTCGAGAGTGGTAAGAAATGCCCCTGGATCAGTCTGAAGCGCTTGTAATCTCAAGGCTTGATATTGGGGACCATCTTGGGCTGTGAGGAGTCTGACATGCATCTAGGATTACGCTACCACGGTGCGTGTCAGTTCCTCAATCCCTGAATCAAGCACTGCGATGGTATTTTCATACCGAAATCCAAATTGTTCTTCAAAGTAAACGCCAGGTTCGATGGTGATGATAAAACCATTTTTGAGTGGAGCATTGGTCCGATGATAAATCGACGGTGGTTCATGGATTTCCAGACCGACACCATGCCCAGTAGTGTGGATGAACGCCGCGCCAAAACCAGCTGAAGTGAGATCTTCACGAACT
>CAYQZC010000149.1:0-2654 GCA_964421945.1 uncultured Pseudomonadales bacterium | reverse complement strand
AATGTTGGTTTGTACATCACTCTGATAAATGTCACCAACCAGTGGTCCAAAGGGCGTTCTTCAAAGGGGACAAAAGCCGCCAGAGCCCCAAGTCCGATGCTGAGACCAATCATCGGCCATTTGAAAAGTGAAAAGAGATTGGTGCTATAGATCAAAAACGCCACTACACAACCAAAGCCAATTTCTGCAAATTGCTTTATTGTCATGTTCCCAATGATGTGAAAGCGATATCCCACCACGTCTTGTGGGATTGGGTGATCACGCATAGCGCTATCTTACCAGCTTTTTAGTGCTAAGGTCGACTAGTGCCTACGGCAGGAGTAATAATCTCAACGTTAAGATCGTCATTTTGGTTATTCTTGGCGGTACCAGTGAATCTAAAGAAAGGGTAAATCAATTGGGTCTCGACGTCTTCTCGATACTCAAGTTTGACATCGTCAAGAATAGCTGAGGTTATCACTTTTAATGACAAAGGCTGATTCATGCCTTGGGTGGCAGAAATAATGGCACCTTGACCACTTTTGATGTTAGAAAGAGCCTGATCAATCGACAAGACTTTTTTGGGAGTGGGTTGAAGGTCAAAGGTGATCAACTGGGGTGAAAAAATAAATTTGAGAATTTGATTTTCAGAATCTACAAACATAAAAAAGGGATACTCTGACTGAGATTTATAAAAAACCGGAATGTCTTGGATGGTATAGCTGAAAGAGAGAGAAACTACGGTAGCGGTCTGAGGTGGGGAGGTCTCAAAATGGCCATGGTTGATGAAATAGTTGGCGGTGGTGGGAATAGGGACGATAGCGAGTCCAGGAAAATAGGTGGCGATGAAGTTTTGACCTGCAGCCTGAGCCGCTCCAAGATCGACAGGTCTCAGGTTTTCAGCTGGAGTAGCACCTTGTTTAACGAGCAGATAGGTGTCATCAAAGGGATCTTTAGATAAAGAATAACTCTGACCAGTCCAAACGTTTTTAACGTTAGCATTGGGTGTAAGCCCGAAGTCCCCAATCATCTGATCGATCACCGATTGGATCGACGTAGCGCCGGGACGAATGAGGGCTACCGGTAACGTTTCTGGGAAATTGGGAGGTGTGCCTTTAAAATCAATTTGACCAAAAGTCGAAGTACTATTATTAATGTTTTTGGTGACGATATCGGTGCGAGGCACTTTGGGCTCGGGAGGGGTGATGATTCTAAAAATAGCTGCCGCTATCAAAATCAGAGTGGCAGTGATGCCGGTGATAACAATCCAACGGGGTGGAATAAAGTTATTCGTCATAGCAGGTTCTGATAAATGTGTTCTTACTATCCCTAAACTTGATTTGTTCAGGAGAAATACTCTCTAGTCGGGTCGGGCTACTTTGACCAAAGTTTTGGCCGGGGATGGCACTGGTACAATTTCCAAAACCTCGATCACCAGGATCACATTTACGGTATTCCCAGTGTAGATGCACAGCATCAGAATAACCAGTGGTACCCATGGTGCCGAGGACATTATTTTGGCCGTCGGTTTCAGTGATGTTGATACATGAACCGACCGGATTTGATGTCCCATCTTTCTTTTCAAAATCAGTAAAGTGACCGTAGACGATGGCGTAATCGCCAGATTTTACAAAAACATGGTTGCCATAATTAGGATCGATCCCACCAGCTCTCCAGCGATAAAAACAGGCCTCGCCCTTAAATGGTGAGTACACCTTGGGATAGTCACCCAGAATATCGACGGCATCGACAGTGTCATGCGAGTAGGTGCCATACGGTGGCTGACCAATATATCCGCTGGTCGGCCAGCAGCCAGCTTGATTTTGTGGACACTGCCCAAAACAAATTACTTCGGCAGTTTTGGCGGTTTCATCAGCTGAAACTACGACGTCAGTCTGATCGGTGACGCTGAAAGACAGGCTAAAGGTATTGGTGACGTTGGTGTGTAAGTATTCTTCTGTGTAGGTCTCACAGTAGGCGGGGAAGACTAAGGTGTCGGATGGAGCCAAGGTTATTACCCCTTCTGTGGCTGGGAATTGATCGGCATTTCCTGGACTGCCGCCAGCACAAGTATCGCCGACTGCCAGTTCTGCTAAGGTCCGAGTTTTTCCGTTGAGTGCTGGTGCGGGGACAGGTTGGCCGGCTTCTTTATAAGGTTCTTCATTGACAGCCACTGTCAAAACGTCGGTGATGCTATCAGCTTTGATCTTGAGTGTGTATCCAGGTTTGGGTGAAATCGAAACGGTATAGGTGATGGTTTTGGGAAAAGTTGGATTGTCTTTAAAATTGACGCCTGGTCGGGCAGTTTTTTCGATGGTGACATACTTGGAAATTTCTTCATCGCCGCTGATGGTAGGCAGTGGTTTCAAAAAAGCACCTTGAGTGTTCATGATATTTCCGGAAAAAACAGTTCCTACCACTGCACTGGTGACGATGGCGGTCGGGAGTGCTACTTGGCCTACCCCATGAGAAATCAGACTATTGAAAGCCCCAGTAGCTTTGGTGGCTAGACCACCACCTGAACTCAACAGATCTCGAGCGCCGGCGATGGCTTTGTCGGCTTGATGACCTACCGCCCAACCAGCGGCTGCTCCGAATGGTCCTCCCACCATGGCTCCGGCTAGCGCTGACAAAAAAGCAATAGCGTTATGAAGAATAAATTGGATGACGAAAAC
>CAYQZC010000148.1:0-2657 GCA_964421945.1 uncultured Pseudomonadales bacterium | reverse complement strand
TCACAAATCAATCCCGACACCCAACAAACTACTGATTCTGAAGAGGAGAGCTCTGCTTTGACAGCTCTTTTGAATATCAATCCTGCTGAGCCTAAAGATCAAGCTTGTCCAATAAATGGCCAACTGTATACAGCCACTGAAAAAGCAGCTTGGGAGAAAAAGCGCCCCTTGGCAGTCATGATCGAGAATACACCTGATGCCCGACCTCAATCTGGATTATCAAATGCCGACCTCGTTTTTGAGGCGGTGGCCGAAGGTGGTGTAACTCGCTTTATGGCATTGTTCTATTGTGGAGCACAAGCCTACGATGTGACCTTAGCTCCTATTCGTTCAGCTCGGACGTACTTCATCAATTTAGCCTCAGGATTTAATCGTCCGATGTATGTCCACGTTGGTGGTGCTAATTTAGATGGTCCCGTCAATGCTTTAGGTCAACTGCGTGAGTATGGTTGGGCTCAGCAAAATGACATGGATCAATTCTCAATTGGATATCCCACTTTTGTAAGAGACTATAACCGTATTCCTGGAAAAGAGATTGCTACCGAACATACGATGGTGACTTCAACCGAAAAACTTTGGGCGGTGGCCACCAAGCGTGGTTGGACCAATCTTTCACCTGATGTCAAAACCAGAACTGGAAAAGTCGTTCCCGGCACTGACTGGAAAGAAGGCTACACTGGTTGGACTTTCGTCCCTGGCAAATCAACTGGGGCAGTCAAAAAGATTTCCTATGAATTCTGGAGTGGTTATGAGGATTACTCAGTGGAATGGAACTATGATGCCACCACTAACACCTATGCACGCAAGCATGGTGGCGAAAATCATGTTGATATGAATAACAACAAACCTATCGCAGCCCACAATGTTATTGTGATGCTGACGACTGAAAAAGGCCCTCTCGATGAGGCAAAACACATGATGTATGACGTGATTGGTACTGGTGACGCTTGGCTATTCCACAATGGCGAAGCCACTAAGGTGACGTGGACCAAGAAGGATCGCGAATCAGAGCTCCAGTTTACTGAAAAAGGTAAACCAGTGGAACTGACGCAAGGCTTGACTTGGGTCTCAGTGGTCGGGAAAACTACCGACGTGCTGTACGAGTAGCTGACATTACCAGTTGTGATTATGAACAGTGATAGGTAGAATCTGAGTACAGATTGTCTACTTTGTGAAAGTCGTCTATGAGTGATTTACAAGATTTTATGATGTCTCGAGTCAGAGCGCGGCTGATGGAACTTTTCTTCAGCCATCCTGATGAGATGTATTTTGTTAGAGAAATTACTCGCGAAACTAAAGAAGAGATTAATGCTGTGCGCCGCGAGCTCGACCGGATGTTGACATATGGCTTACTCAAGTCAGAACAACGTGGTAATCGGTTGTATTATTTTCTTAATCGACGGTATCTCTACTTCCCAGAACTCCAGCAAATGGTATCTAAAAGCACCGGTCTGGGCCGGAAGATCTTAAAACTCAAGAGCAAATTGGGGACGATGGAGTATGTGATGTTTTCAGGCAAATTCGTCCATGGTAAACGACCACGTCAAGATGAAGTCGATATTTTGATTGTTGGCGATGTGGTATTGCCTGAGCTCCAAGCTTTGATAAAGGAAGAGGAAGCCAAGCTGGCGCGAGAAATCAACTACGCCGTTTTTTCTATGGAAGAATTTGATTTCCGCAAGACCCGTCGCGATCCTTTTGTGATGGATATTTTGTATGGCACTCGAGTGATGATTATTGGTAGTGAAGATGAATTTACAGAAAGAAAGATTACTAGTATTGCCTCCGCCTAGAAATCAGGTATGAAGCCACTTCGGACGTTTTTTCTCATTATTGGTTTGTGTGTGATCGCGGCGTTTATTGCTTTGCCAGGGGAACTCCCGATTGACGTGAATTTTGCTGGTCGTCAGTTCAAGACTAATCTGATGATTCCTAAACCAAATATCCAAGTGGGGAGTTTACATTGGCAACCAAACTGGAAACTCAAACAAGGCCTTGATATCCAAGGTGGGATGCAGGTAGTCCTTCAAGCTGATATGAGTAGTATCGCTCCCGAAGATCGGCAATCTGCTCTTGATTCGGCACGAGAAATTATTTTACGCCGCGTCGATCTCTACGGGATTTCTGAGCCAGTCGTCCAAACTGCGGTGCAGGGAGAAGATTATCGAGTGCTGGTGGAGCTACCTGGTTTGCAGGACCCTGAGAGTGCACTGCGATTGATTGGTAAGACAGCTAGCTTGGAGTTTAAGTTGATGGCGAGTGAGTCTGCCATCGCCAGTGATTCTGCTACTGCCTGGCTTGACTCGTTCCAAACCACTGGACTGACTGGGCGTAATCTTAAACGGGCCCAAGTCCAGTTTGATCCACAGACCAATGAGCCAGTGATCGGTCTGGAATTTGATGAAACCGGAAGAAACTTATTTGCTGATATTACTCAAGCCCACACTAACGAAGTACTTGCCATCGTGATTGATGATTTTCCCATTGCACTTCCCCGGATTAACACGCCGATTTTAGATGGAAGGGCAGTCATGACCGGTGGGTTTTCTTTAGATGAGGCCAAACAATTGGCGGTCCAGCTCAACGCTGGGGCTCTGCCAGTCCCGATCACGATCCTGGAACAGCGAACGCTCGGAGCCAGTTTAGGTAGAGCTTCA
>CAYQZC010000147.1:0-2663 GCA_964421945.1 uncultured Pseudomonadales bacterium | reverse complement strand
CAATAGTGGACCTATGGAGATGTTTCGTGAAATCGTAGAAGCAGTGGTACGAGTAGACAGTATCTGGTCAATTGTGCTCCGAGGAGCTATCTGGCTGGGCATTTCACTGGTCATCATCGTCAGTACGGATAACCCCAACCCTGAACGCTCGATGCGGAGTATGAAATCAAATCTTGGTTTCTTCTTGATGTTTTTGGTGGTTTCAGGTGGATTAATTGGCTTGCTTTTCAGTTACACCAAAGCTTAAAAGATAAACCACGTGGCCCAGGATTTACGGTTTATCCTACCTTCTTAGATTTTTCTCGTTTCCATACCATAAAACTTGATACGTTCACCTCTGAAGTATAGATCGATGTCACCCACCGAACCATTACGATGTTTGGCAATTTTTAGACTCACAGCTTCACGGATGTCATCATCTTTTCGATACAAGAACATCACCACGTCAGCATCTTGTTCAATAGATCCCGATTCACGCAAATCCGATAGCTGTGGCGTCTTCTCTCCCCGGCTTTCGATGGCACGAGATAACTGCGACAAAGCGATGACTGGAATTTTGAGTTCACGAGCAATATTCTTTAACCCCTGGGAAATTTCAGCCACTTCTTGGACTCGATTATCTTTGGTGCGACCCTGAGCTAACTGCAGGTAGTCCACCACCAACATATCTATCTGGTGTTCGATCATCAACCGACGGGCCTTGGTTCTCATTTCGAAAATACTAATACCTGGTGTATCATCGATAAAAATCTGGGCATCTGCCAACACACCCATCGCATCAGACAACTTCAGAAAATCTTGCTGATCTAGGCGTCCAGTTTTGAGTCTCCAAGCATCGATATCAGCCTGCGCCACTAACATACGATCCACCAGCTCTTCTCGACTCATTTCGAGTGAAAAAATGCCAACTTTTTTGCGGGCCACCACTGCTACATGTTGCGCCACATTGAGCGTAAATGCAGTTTTTCCCATACCGGGACGGGCCGCTAAGATAATCAAGTTTGATTTTTGGAAACCAGCTAACATTTTATCCAAATCTTGGAAGCCAGAAGGCACACCTCGGATTTCACCACCTGAGCGTTGCAATTCATCGAGACGTTCGAAACTTTCAGCCAAAGTATCTTTAATCGGCAAAAAAGCTTTGGCCGTGTTTTCTTGAGAAAGTGAAAAAACACGTTGCTCCAACATATCCAACACTGCTGGCGCTTCTTCAGCGTCATCAAAAGCTAACGTCGTCACCTCTCCTGCCAGCGAAATCACAAACCTTTTTACGGCCAGCTCAGCTACAGTTTTAGCGTACTGCAGTACATTTGCAGATGTTGCTACTCGGCTAGAAAGCTCGGTCAAAGTAGCGACCCCACCCGCCTCATTCGTTTTCTTCATTTTCTTAAGCTGACCAGATAAAGTCACGGCATCGATGGGCTGGCGCTTATCAAAAAGCGACTGCATAGCCTCATAAATATATTGATGTTTGGGATCGTAAAAACTCTCGGGCTTGAGAATATCAGCCACCTTAATGATAGCGTCAGGATCGATCATGATCGCACCTAACACTGATGCTTCCGCGCTCAGATCATGCGGTGGTAAACGAGTGGCCATACGTTACTCTACTTCATCTGTGGTTGTAACACCACTAATTCAGTCTCTTCAGGCAGTTTTGATCTATCGATCGATAATTTCTCAATTGGGGCTGGATTTGAACCATACTCATTCAAAAAATCTGCCAAAGGTTTCACATCTCCAAATACTTCTCGTGAATGTAGTTCTGTCCGGTAATGCATTGGGATCACTAGTCTTGGTTCCAGTGATTGGATGACTTTGACTGCCATCTCTGGATCAATAGTAAAGTTTCCTCCGACTGGGCAAAGCAAAACATCAACTTCACCTAAATCCTCGAGTTGCTCAGGAGTCAATTCGTGACCTAGATCTCCTAAATGACAGACCTTAATACCATCCATCAAAATGCTATACATAGTGATTTTCCCGCGTTCTGCACCTTGGTTTGCATCGTGAAAAGCACTGACTCCAAAAACTGAAATACCACCTACCTCATACTCGCCAGGCTCAGTGATCGTGAATGGTTTGGCTCGCCGAGCAGTCCCACCCACAGCCGCGATGTTGTTATGATCTGCATGATCATGAGACACGATCACCATATCGGCACTGACTGTCGGCATACTAAATCCCACCATCTCGGTATAGGGATCAATTACTACCGTGCCTTCGGCACCTTTGATTTTGAAACAAGAATGTCCAAAGTATGAAATATCCATAACAACCTCTCAGTTCTGTAGCGAGAATACCAAATTGCTCTCTCCAGAACAAGCTCAAACTGGATCGCCTGGACAGAAACAGGGGTTTTCTGATCAAACTATCTCATTTATAATGGGACCTTCAACCTATGAGAAAAGAAGTGCTTATAGCTATCTTTATCGGTGTCAGTCTCGGCCTGATTATGACATATGGTATTTATGTGGCTCGCAACTCCATGATATCTCAACCGGAGGTGTCTGTCAGTCCCAGCCCTGCCGCCAACCCCACCACCATCGTCGAAAGTACACTGGTTTTATCCAGCCCTATCGATGAATCACTTGTCTCTCAAGCTGAAATTTCTGTTACTGGCACCACCGTACCACGTTCACAAATCGTGATTAGTCTTCATG
>CAYQZC010000146.1:0-2677 GCA_964421945.1 uncultured Pseudomonadales bacterium | reverse complement strand
TGAGCATGGCATGCCCTTTCTCGATCCTTTGCGTATCGTGACCAGTAGTGATTATGCAGCGATCGCTGGATCAGATATCGTGATCGTGACCGCTGGTGCCGCCCAAGAACCCGGTGAATCACGCCTCGATTTGGCTGCTAAGAATGTGGCTATCATCAAAGAAATTATTCCCAAAATCGTAGCCGCTGCCCCAGAATCGGTGATCGTGATCGTTACCAATCCAGTGGATGTGTTGACCTATCACGCCACCAAGTTGGCCCAGGTGCCAGCGGGAAGAGTATTTGGTTCTGGTACTTTATTAGATACTGCTCGTTTGCGACATCATTTGAGTGAATTTTTAGACGTTAATCCCAAGAGTATCCATGCCTATGTTTTGGGTGAACATGGTGATTCTTCTTTCCCTGCATTTTCGAGTGCTACCGTTGGTGGCCAACCCTTGAGTACTTTCCCAGGCTATACTCCAGAAAAAGGCCTCGAAGCTTTTGCCAAAGCCCGAGATGCGGCCAGTAAAATCATCGCTACCAAAGGGGCCACTTTCTATGCCATCGGAGTGGTGATTACCCAGATCGTCAGGACTATCCTAAACGATCAACGTACCTTTATGCCAGTAACTTCTGTTATCGATAATTACTACGGCCAAAGTGATGTGGCCGTCAGTGTGCCGTGTATCGTCGGCCGAGGTGGCATCAAACGCACCCTCACGGTTCAGTTATCTGAATCGGAACAATCTCAGTTCGGACATTCTTGCGAAGTAGTTAGAGACTTCTGCAAGTAGAAAGGTCAGTATGCGTGTTTCCCCCGAGCAAGGTGCTCGTTTTTCTGGTTGGGAGTCAGAATCAAAAACCACCCCAGCCAAGAAGGAGTCACAATACATTTATATCTTAGCTATTGCCACCCACTCATGTCGGGAAAAGGTAATAGTAAAAAAAACGATGACAGTCCGTGTCACCAAAGAGTGGTATGAAAAAAATCGCCACAATGGTCACGGGGATATGGATTTGAGACGTCAGATGAATGGGGCTCGCCACGTTTGTCCACACTGCAATCGCTATCCCGAAGTCAGTTTGCCAGATTGGGCAGACGAGAAAAAACAATAACTGTTTTACAGCACGTGAGTGATTTGGTAGTCGGCTGGCCCATTTGGGGTCTCGACTGTGATGTGGTCACCGACTTTTTTGCCGAGCACAGCCGCACCGATAGGACTGGTAGTCGAGAGTTTTTGCTCGGCCGGATTTGATTCGTATTGACTCACCAAAAGAAACGTCAGTTCACGGGCGGGATTTTTGATAGTTACCGTACTGCCGAAGCCGATGGTGGCTGATTGGTTAGCTACTAGTGTCGGTGCGCCGATGCTGAGTAAATGTCGTAGTTCACGTAGACGTCGGCCGATGGTACCTAGCTCAAGTTTAGCGTATTTATAGGCGCCATTTTCTGATAAGTCCCCCATCTCACGTGCTTCTTGGAGTCGTCCCAAAACAGCCACACGCTCAGTCTGGAGGCGTTGGAGCTCTTGTTCGAGCTCCTGATAAGCTTCGGGTGTGAAGGGGATTTTGGCGGGTGGTTTTGGCATTGGTTAGTAGCGTATTTTCTCATGTTCAAGCGGTTGTGCCACTCTTAAAAAAATATGATAGGATGCTGCTACGATCTGCCCAGATCATATGTCTCAACTAGACGCTTATCATCGCCTCGAATCATTTGTCGCAGATCAGCGACCGCTCTTAGAGCGTACGCTTGAAGCACTCACCACCTTAAAAATGAGTGACCAATCAGCCTTGGAAAAAATGTGGCAAGAACTCAACGTGTTGGACACCGCCTTTTTTGATGTGTTGCTGGAATTGGATGCTGAAGTAGAAGAAGCGGGAGAAGATGTCTGGGAATCGAGTTTTGATGCTGAAATTTTAAATGACTTTCCATGGTTTGCGGCTTTCCATGATTTCTATTATGAATTATCTGATGTGATAGAAACTTTGAGTGATGAGGGAGCTGACGCCACTATTAATCAAATTATGAAAAGCAGTACTTGGGCTGCCTTAAACGCGCCGTATGATGTCATCAAAAGTGTCGATGATTATAACGATCGCAAGCAGTATCAATATCATTTGATACAGACCTTGGGAGTCATCGAGTATTTGCGTGAAAGAGTGGTGGAAAGATTAAACCTTTTTGGTGAGGATCATGAGTATCGGTTGATGATCATCGGGTTGCTAGGGGTACTGGAAGTGATGAGTACGCCGGCAGATTTTGATAGAGATTTCTAAAAAAAAGGGAGTCACTGTGTGACTCCCAAAATTTATGGTTGCGGCGCCGCTTGGGGCACCTTCGGTTTTGTCTTGCTGATTAATGCAAGATTGGGATCAACTTCAGCTAGTGGCAGGCCGTATTCTTCTTTCAGACCGGCGCCATCTAAGCTGGCAGTTTCACTCACGATCACCCACGTTTCGCCGTTAGACATGCTTCTAAAGCTACAGGGGTATTCACCTGCCACGTAGCTTCGTTTGAAGGTACGGATTTTGTTGTAGTAGACGTGGGTCAATGTTTCCGGCTCAGTCAATACTAACTTGCCGTCTCGAAGAGACATTCCCTTCTGGGCAATTTGACCGTTTGCCATGATGTTAAAGCTCCTTGATCTCACTGTGGCGATCACAGATCTTAACGATAACTGATATTATACAACTTT
>CAYQZC010000145.1:0-2741 GCA_964421945.1 uncultured Pseudomonadales bacterium | reverse complement strand
GATGAAGTTGGTGAAATTTCACCAACTTCATCAAACTAAAAAACACTACAGATAACACCAATGCCACCACAGGATAAAGCGGCAGAAGGTGCCAGATTTCTGTCTGACTTGATAGTAAAAATGGTAAAAATCCGACTCCCCACCACCACATCACTTTGAGTGTTTGGTTGTTTGCACCTGGCTTTATAGTCATCAAAGTCCCGAAAACCATCGACACTACCCAGAGCTTGTACCACTTACCTATCCCGATGGCCAAATAGTGTAAGTTTTGTCTGACAGAAGTGAGTGAAAAAGAATTTTCTGCCCCACGGGCACCGATTTCAAAAAAATGATGTTTCAAAAAAGTAGCATCCAACATATGCTGATAGAGATACCAAGGGACTACTAACGCCACCCACAGCAACACCGCTTTAAAAATCTCAGATTTTGGGAGCTGATCTCTCTTAGTCCATAGCACATAGACGATCACCGGCGTCAGACCAAATCCCACCAAGGTTTTAGTAAGTACTAAAGCCGCAGAACTCATCGCCACGCCAAAAATGGCTCGTGGAGTATCTGCCACCCTTACCAATAGATACACCGTCAAAACTTCCCAAAACAGAAAAGGCACATCTAAATTGCCAGACCTGACTCGCAACATAAACCACATCGAAGATATCAAAACAGCCACCGCTGAAATGCCTGCGGCTCGGCCAGCCCATCGTTTTCCCAACAGATACACCACCAAGAGGGATCCCACTCCAGTTAGCACCGAACTCAATCTGACCGAAACTTCATTACTTTCCATCAGTGCAGTTGGTATTGCCATCAAGATAAATCCCAATGGGGGATGGTCTGTAAATGCGTTTCCATTAAATGTCAGTTTGAAAGGATTTCTGGAAACCACGATGTTTCGAGCGATGGTGCCATACCAAGCTTCATCAAAACTTTCCAAAGCAGTATTGCCGAGCTGAGATAAGAAAAGCCAACCGGCAAGGACTGCACATAGACCCACAATCAAGAATTCAAGTTTTACTTTAGGTTTTAGACGATGAAAAAAAAGCATCATGGCGCCACGAGTACGCAACTATTAGCATTATTTGTTGGCTGGCCCGTGACTTTATTAATAAAACAATCCTGACCAGTCACACTTGATTGATTTAGCTTCAACCATGGTGACCGAGACCACCACCAGAGACTCAATCCAAAAAGGATCACCAATCCGATCTGTAAAATTGTGACTCGCTGGATCGGTTCTGGCTGGTGGATTTCACATACTCCACCAGGACAAAAATGTGCCTTTTGCTTATGCGTCAGGTTATATAGCCAGCACCCGATACAGATCCCAAAAGCTGTCTCAAAAAAAAGAAATGTCAAACACACCAAACACAAAACACACGTCGCCAAATCTGTCCGATTTGACAACACCAATGAATAAAACATAAACGATGACATGAGAAAGCCAATGGTCCAAGCAAATCGTTTCTGTGGTGCTCCGGTGTATTCGACTTTTTGTTTTCTGACTATCCATCTACCGACCACAAGTGACGGAGCATACCGAGGGTTTATAAAAAGCCTGATGGCAAAATCCACTAAGAAACCAGAAACAAACAATTTAATGTAAAAATAATTTCCGATCAGCCACACATTCATGAATGCGAAAAAGGCTGCCACAAACAGCAAACCTGCGGCGGCTCGAGCTTCTCGTTCGTTGAGCACTGGGACATCATATCCCTCTACTTTCTCACCAAAGCCAAAAATCATTGACATAGTCAAAGTTCCTCCAAGGATCCAGTATAGCTCTTTGTGAAAAAAAATTCGATTCCAGACTTGGCGGAGGGGGGGGGATTCGAACCCCCGGTATCTTGCGACACGGCGGTTTAGTAAACCGCTGCACTAGGCCACTATGCGACCCCTCCAGAGGCATTATTGTACCACTAACTAGACTTAGCTGTAACTATCGAGACATGCTATAGTGGTGACATGATAATCGAAACAAGTGCAATAACCGGTCCTCAATTGCCACCTTTACACTTCACTCCAGCCGGTGAAAAAGCAGCTACCAAAAAGGAAAAATTTTCTAAATTGGACATCGTGACCTTGTCGTCTGCTTTGACAAAACTTGGTGATGCTTACCAAAAAGTCTGGCATCGCTTCTTGCTCAGCGGGACTCTTGGTGAAAAATATCAGCATGATCGTGACTCGAAGCTTAAAAAAGAAGCACTGACAGCGTCAGTCCTCTTTGAACAACTATTTTCCTGGGCCAATAAAACTGATGCCACGGTCACGCATCCCCTTCTCAAAGCAGTTTTTACCGAAGCCAATCTGACTCCAGAAGCTACCATCAAGCTAAGACAAACTATCGCCACTGAGCTCGACGGTTTGTACACGGTGCTCGAAGCGATGCACGGCCAACTCGAAAATACTGATGGCAAAACTGAAGCCTTCAAACTTGAACAAGCCACCCTCAACCAAAAACTCGCTGAGTACTTCTACCTAGCAGCTCTCAATGATCGCTTTAGTAGTGAGTATCAAAGTGCGGCGACACTGGCCAGCTTATGTATGGCCCTCACCAAAGGTGATAACTTTTCGATCACCGGAGCTCGTGAAATTTTATTTACGGTCGCTGGAGCCAGAGCTCAAGCTGGTTTATGTGAAGCCTTTAAAAGCGCTGGCTACACCGTGATTTTGCCCAATTATAATAACCCCCAAGAAATTATCGACTGGGATCTGAAGGGGATAGATTTCATAGTTGTTTCGCC
>CAYQZC010000144.1:0-2746 GCA_964421945.1 uncultured Pseudomonadales bacterium | reverse complement strand
AATTATGATGAAACCAACCCTTTAAACTGCCAGCGTCCTGATCAAGTTTGTTGGTGTCATTGGCATCTGTCATCAGCAAACCAGGCACAAACGGCATGTCAAGAAAAATCGGATCCCCTACCGGCTTATAACCTGTGAGTTTTTTATAAAGGGAGGCACCCATCAAGGTGGCAAAAGCTGGGTCTGTTTCGCTAACTGCCAGGTTTTTCTTAGCAAAACTGACTAATCTCTGCCGCTGGCGCTCGGCTGCCCCAAGTTTGGTGACTATCCTCCGAAAAAATCTTTTTTCGTCGGCACTCAGATCAAGATCTGAAAAAAGTTGAAAAACGTCATCAATCGAAGCCTTTGGATGAGCTTCAATAAATGGTAAGAAACGACTCCATAGTACAAACACTCGGTCATATACTTGATCGAGTGCTTCCAAAAATTGGTGATAGTTTTCCGAACTTTGCCAAGTAGTTCTCTCGAGCTGTTCTTTAAACATTTTAGCCATGCTAGCCGAGGATTATACAAGACTACCTGTACCACCAGGAGAGGATCCAAAAATGCTTGATGATAAACGCCACCCAAACTACCAAATATGCCACAGCCACACTTTGCCACAGCTGTTTTCTCGAGTGAAAACGAGTAACGATAAAATGCCACCCTTTCAAAACGAAAAACACCCACGGCAAGACTAAACTGACTAAAAATGCCCCTTTGACCGTAGAATAAATCGGCAATTGAAAGTTGTAATGAAGATAAGCCCCCAGCAATGCCGCGGTATATACGATCAATATGCAAGCGTTTCCCGCTTCTTTTGAAGGTTTCTGCCAAGTTTCGCGCAATAACGCAATCGACTTCCAAATACCAGCCAGAGCCAACCCAAACACTGGCACTGACCACCACACTATCAAAAATCCAGCTTTACTAAATGGTTGGACTGGCACAATGATGGTATGTCCATCGTAAAACCAAGAAAAATAAGTGCCCGCAAGCCAAGAATAGTTTTGGGCGTACAACAGATCACCAGATAAAAATGGTTTGATGTTAGTCAAAAATACAAAGTCACGCGGCACGATCGGCTGGGCAAAACTGCTGAGCGGGATGAAATCTAGTGGGGAGACCACCAGTTTTTGGTAATTCCAGAGGTTGCGGGCATAAAACCAACCAGCCACCAAGCCAGCAACCAGTAACACTCCCCCGATCTGAGTCCAGATCTTTTTCAGACTCCCTCGGCTGGCGAGCAAACGCTCGAGAATCATCGCCAAGACAACAACTAGTGCCGTAGCCTTACTCAAGAGCGCTAAACCTAGCAAAAGCCCCAAGTATGCCTGAAATTTCATAGGAATGGCTTTTGGGGTCTCGGGCCCGATTTTAAGGCTATAAAAGCCTAGAAAAGCCATGATCGTCAGGCCAGATAGAAACTCGTTACTGATCGAGATGTTTGAATAAAGAACTACCGGCAGCGACCAGGCTAAAACTGTCCCCCAGCCGGCCCAAAATCGTGAAAAACCAAGTTTTTGCAGCCAATACCAGAGTAAAACTCCCAAACCTAGCCAGTACCCCAACCCAGCTAACTGGACCAGTTTGAGATCTGGCCAGAGGAAATTAAGCAGGTAGTAAAGTGGAGGCTGATGGAGTTCCCAACCGGTATGAGGAGCCGGAAGGCGCCAATTTTCTCTCAAGTAGACCAAAAACTCGATATGTGCCCGAGCATCAAACCCACGAGTGACCGGAAATTGCCACCAATTATGGAGATTTAGAATCAACAAGGCGGCTGCCAAACAGGCCAAAATGCCGCCTTGTACTCGACTGACTAAAGCCTTCATGGCTTATTTTTTCATTTTCATCATGCTCATGCAAGCTTTACAGTCATCCTTGTGCGTAACTAGGAGAATCACAGCTGAAACACCTACCGCAATATAAACCAACTTCTCGATACCAGGCATACCTCCAAAAAGCATAGCTACCAGATTATAGTTGAATAATCCGACTAGACCCCAGTTTAGGGCACCTACTATTGTCAAAGTGAATGCTACCACATGTAACCACTTCATATTTTCCTCCAAAACTAATGCTACTAAGTAAGATTGAATCATCCGGCAGATCATAGCAATGAGTACTGCATGCATATGACTAAGCGGTTGTTACTCGATGTAGCCATAACTACATCAAACTTGACTTTTTTACCTCAAAGTGGTATCCTATAGTTTGTCAAAAGGTAGCTTACTGGATATTGCTTCCACGTAAGCTGCTTCCGACAGTTACTTAAAAAGTTTAACGATTATTACTACATTTCTCCGTTGTCTGCTCCAAGTGAGTGGCTGAGCTAGGGTTTCAGGTTAGGTGGTCTTTTGACCACTTTTTTTGGAAAACTGCCTCAGCCACAAAAACTTTGGAGACCGACATGGCTGCTCTGTCCTCCTTGAAAATGTGAGGCGCAAAGCCTCTGGAGAAAATGAAAATGTCTAATCAAACCTCTGTTCTGGCCGAAATTTACGCTGCCTCCCTCCACGCCCAATGGCGTCAAGACGGGATCCAACAATTCGCTCAGACTGGGCGCTGGAAAGACGCTGCCTTTAACGGTGGCACGCACGACTTGAATGTCGAATCGATCCTGCGGGGATATTTCCCCCACGCCATCCGCGAGACCGCCGAAGGCAAGGTAGAGATCGACATCTTCGCTCTGCCATATGAATTGCTGAGCGAAAAATGGCAGTTCGAAAATAAGGGAGCCGCACAGGCTGCCCTTGAAGCTGCTGGT
>CAYQZC010000143.1:0-2756 GCA_964421945.1 uncultured Pseudomonadales bacterium | reverse complement strand
GATCGAGCTCTGACATTTTTTTGTCATCGCACCCCCAAATTTCTGCCTGGGGGAATGCAGAACGAAGAAAACTATAACTTGAGATTCCTTCACGACCTAGCCCCACCAAACCGATGGTGTGGGGAGCTGGAATAGAGATGAGTGAGGTGATATCAGTCGGCATAAGAAAGGGCTTTGACTAGTGGTTCAAGTGAAGCCGGTAAAGCATGGGCTGTATTCCAGGCAGCGAGTACTGCCCGAGCTCTTTGAGCCATATCTGGTAACTGGGCGATATGTTCTTGATAGAGTTTAGCTAGGAGAGCAGGGATGGGGATTTCTTTTTGCGAATATCTCTGGTGAGCCAAGTAGAGAGCCACTAAAGATTCTTCATAGGTGCCCACACACTCAAAAGGCTTGGTGTCTTTCAGGCCAAGCAGCTCCAACGCGATGGGTTCTAGATCAAGTCTGTTTAGTAGTTGTTGGCCAAAAATCAATTCTAGATCAGCTGGTAAGGTAAATGGTGCCAAAATGATGGTAGCAAAAAGGCATTTAGAACAATCTCCACACCAAGAATTGGTTTTTTGCCCGCGGTTACAGCTGCGGAAAGCCGTGGCTAGATCTGGATGTCGGGAAATTACTTCGGCAAAATGGCGGGCGATTTGGAGTTCGTAGATCGGCCTCAACAGTGAAAAGTAGTAGGGTACCTGCCCAAGGTGGGCCAGAGGTAAAGCATTTTTCTGTAGATACTCACGGAAACTTGATTCAAATTGGAACGACTTGGAGTATTGATGATTCATTTCTTGTCCCAAGTACTGGACATTTCCCTCATTTGAGCTGCGTTCGTTAGAAACTGCCACCATGTCATATGAGAAAAGGCGAGCTACCAGACAACTAGTCATCGCCACCAAGGCAGAAAAAGGCGTGTGTCCATTAAGATAGCCGGCTTGGTTTAAGGCTGACATTTGAGTATCGAGTCGGCGGTTGACGATAATCGTTTCTCGAGCTGGTCTGATTTGAGCACTCGCCAGAGCTGCAGGAGTCGGATTTACTAAAAGATAGCCGATCGTATCTAGTTTGAAAGGGGAAGTGGCTTTATCCAGCAGTAAATCTTGGCTGACCAGTGAATCTTTACCTCCGCCGAGTGGAAGCAAAATAGTTGGTACTTTTGTGGTCTGTGAGGGCTGGACTTTGAAAGGAGACTGAGGTGGTGCAGTGGTTATTTCCCAGTTCACTAGATCTGGAAGGGTAAAGTCGATCTGATTGATATAGAAAAACTCGCCCAAACCTTTCAAAAGTAAGTCTTGCCACCAGCTGATCTGGTCATCTGAGAGCCAGCCAGCTTTGACTACTATAGTAGGTGAACAGGTAAGTTTCCAATAGCTTATCAACTCTACCAGGCCAATTTGGAAAGCCCACCACTCGATTTCACTCGAGTCGAGTTTGGCCAGATGTTCAGGGGTGACACCTACTATTTCGAATTCAGATGTAAAAGTCTTATCTGGGGATAGGGTATAGGTTGGTTTGATGGTGAGGGTGGTCCCAGCATGCTCCCAGGCGACTTTTTCGAAAGTGAGGGTCGGGTGGAGCCTGCGAAGCTCATCAAAGCGAGTGCTAGACATAGTGCCATTATATGCCATTCCAGATAAGTTGCACGAGGGCCGGTTTTTGTTCGGTGTACCTACCAGGCAAAGGTCCAAAATTGCTAAGGTGCTTAAAAATCGACTATGGGATCCCAGCCGAGTGGGCTTAGAAGAAGTGGGAAGATGACATGGGGGCCGGGTGATGCACGACAAATGCAATTTGGTTGCATTATTTTAAAAAATAATCAATGAAATTTGCTTTGGTATCTGATGACAATGTACGCAAAAGATGAAAAAAACAACATTGTGTTTGGTGTGTTTTTTAATAGTCTGGCACCTGTTTTCGGTGAGTTTTCGCTTAAAAATCTGCGGTTCTAGACTAGTAACTGACGCGGCAAAATTCAGTTTTTGAAAAGAGGCGAAAAAGAGACGAAGAAGATAAAACTTCTTTTTTGCAATACGCGCCGTTATGTGTCAAAATGATAGGGAAGCTGATTTGTTTCTGGTTCTGTTCGATTTTTTAAAGTAATTAAAAAAAGTCAAAATGATTGAAAAAAGCGATAAAGCAACCAATTTTTTCGAGTTACCCCTTTTTAGCAAGAGTAGAGTGCAACTGCTAAATTTACTGGTGTCCAATCTGGACCACTCGATAAGCACAGCCTATATTTTTACACCTAACCCGGAACAGGCAGTTTTAGCTTCCCAATCCCCAGCATTTCTTGAGTATTTAAAGCAAGCAGACATTTTGCTCCCTGACGGGGTTGGTTTGATTTGGGCGTCCAAAATCCTAGGTCATCAAACCGCATTCCCTGACTTGAGGTATCGGATCCCAGGCAGAGAGGTGGTGGCAGACCTGATCGCCCTGGCCGAGCAACGGAAACTAAGTATTTTAGTATTGGGAGGAAGGGATTTGGCTGGAAAGAAAGTTTTAAGTCCGGCTGTTACCGATGTCACCATCACTAATGCAGCTTTTTTAAATGAAAAGGGGAGTTTGAAAGCCAAAACACCAGGTGTCTGGTGGCTTGAAGGCTATAAATCGGTGGATCAACCTAGTGATGAAGAAGAACAGCAAGTCCACCAACTCATTACTCGACTGAAGCCAGATATTATTTTTGTAGCCTTTGGAGCTCCACACCAGGAACGATGGGTGATTGATCACAAGACGATCCTTGAAAAGAGTCAAGTTTCGATTGCCAT
>CAYQZC010000142.1:0-2802 GCA_964421945.1 uncultured Pseudomonadales bacterium | reverse complement strand
TCTATCAGCCAGTAAATGCCAGTCACCAAAAAGCTATGCGTCAAGCAGTCGAACATTTAAAACAACAAGGTGAACTGCCAGCTGATGCAGACCCAGAGTTTAGACGTTATTTGATCAAGCTCCCACCCACCCTTGAGTTTATGGATTCGCTTGGAGTTCTGCACTCTGATGTCAAAAACCAATTAATCAAACGTTTTCACCAAAAAACTACCACCTAAGGGATCCACATGCCACGCACTCTCAAAGAAATCGAAAAATCAAAACGCACCTCACTCGACGCTGAACATGGTACGTTGGACAAAGCCCTCAAGCAAATACTCAAACTTGGCACTACGATCTTAGCCGCCATCAACAGTGAAGCTGAGAGCGAAGAAAAAAAATCTTCCCAAGAAAAAACAGAAAAAACGGAAAAACTACACTGAGCTTAATCTAGCGATGGCTCTTGCTCACTTGGGACCATGACTGGCTGTTCGGCATCAGTTTCCGCCTCAACAGCGGTATCTGCCTGAGAATGAGCCTCAGCCGGCATCTCCGTGTCTTCCAGCTCGAGGACTACATCTTTGAGAAGTTCACCTAAAGAACCAGTCACAATTAGTGTATCGGGACCATGATCTGGCTGAGAATAACGTTCTTTCATACTACTATTGTAACAGACAAGTCTAAAATGCTTGTCGGTTTTCCTTTGCCCCATTTTTCATCAGGGCAGCTACTGTGACTCTAAAATGTAAAGCATTCATCAAGTTATAAATCGGGTAACCCCGATCTCGGTATCCGATAAATCGGCGCATTGCTTCAGCTAAAGTGATTTTATCAAGCGCCACCAGTGAGACTTCATATCCAGCTTCCTTAGTGACATTGACTTGCTCCAAGTAACGCCGCGTATTCCATAAGGTCCCTTGATCGACCACCGTGTACTGTTTTTTGACAGCTGCCCAAAACAGCAACTTACTCACCAACGAGGAAAACTCATGCATAGCTTCCACCATAAAGGGATTGGCAGGGTCATAGTTTCGATCAAATAATTGCTTATGATTTGCTTGGTTTTCTCCACCATACCTTTGTAAAAAGCCAGTTGCCTGCATTTGATCCCAAATCAAAGGTTTGAGCAAATCGGGATCTGCGTTGACGATCGGACAGCCAAATTTTTGTTCTAGCTTCCTGAAAGCACTCTCTTTACCTGAGCCCGGCAAGCCAGCAATAAAAATTGCTTGTGGGGTAGAGGGGGCATGTAGTTGTGACGAGCTCGTTTGGATGCGATTTATAGCTTCTATTTCAGCATTCACTAGTTGATGATTGATAACTGTTTCAGCAATGTCGAGAAAGGCCGCTCGAGCTTCATAATGTAACGGCGGCAAATTATCAGGTTGAGGCTCTGCGGCAATACTAACTGACATATCAGGTTGGACCGTAAGTAACGGACTCAGCCTGGCCACCATCCGATGATCAGTAGGAAAATCGAGTTTTTTCCAGACTTCCAAACCTAGTTCCAGCAGCGGAAAATCTTGGTGCTGTTGACGTAAAATATCTTGAGACTTCTTTAACTGTTGGAGTGCCTCTACTACTTTGAGGTAGGCAGGATCTTGGGTCAAAATGCTGAGACTTTTCTCTTCATCTTTTTCAGAAGTCCTGATGGCATAGAGCATGGCATCGACTTTCGAAATCATCGGAAAAATCACTTCAATAAATTCTTCTGGCGACTCTATCCCAAATGCTCGTAATTTGGTGATGGTTTGTGTCCGAGCGACATTAATCTCCCACTGCTCATGACTTATAAATGCATGGAGCTCGACCTCATCAGTCTGGGTTATCGGCTGTTGGCTAGCTTTTTCGTACCAATTATTTAAGGTCTCGATCGTATCTTGAAAATGTGATCGTTGGGCTGGTGTCAGATAATAATAGGCGATGACATCAACTACTTTTTTTTGAAAAGTATCAACCTTTTTCTTCCAGGCTTCCCGAGCAGCAACTTGCTCATGGACGTCGGTAAGTAATGCTGAAGTGCCATCAAAGTTTGCTAGCATATTTATCACCCCAGTCAGCCATTTGATTCAAAATCGGAATTAAATCTGCGCCTTTGGTAGTCAATGAATACTCGACTCGAGGTGGTACTTCGGCATATGAAATTTTTGATATCACACCGGCTTCTTCCAAGAAAACTAACTTGGCTGATAAGGTCCGAGGATTAATGTTAAGACGGTTTTGAATCGTAGAAAAACGCAGCGGTCCATCGCATAAATTCCTAATCATCAAAGGTGTCCATTTATCACCAAGAATCTTTGAGGCAAAGGCTACACATCCACTTCGTGGTTCTACTAAAACTGTTTTCATCATTTACAAAATAGTATACCATACTATACTACTTATAGTAACTATATATTATATATTAATAGAGGAGCCCCATGACGAAAATCAAGATTATTGTCGGTTCGACAAGACCAAATAGATTTGGTATTCAGCCAGCCACCTGGATCCATGAATTATCAAAGCTGCAAAAAAATACCAGCTTTGAACTGATCGATTTACAAGAAGTAAGTCTTCCCTTTCTGGATGAATCTATCCCACCAGCTATGCAGCAATACCAACAACCTCACACCAAAGCTTGGTCCAAGGTAATTAATGAGGCTGATGGTTTTATCATCGTGACACCTGAGTATAACCATGGCATGCCAGCCGCACTCAAAAATGCCATCGACTTTCTGGTGCCAGAATGGGCCTACAAACCGGTAGCTTTCGTGAGTTATGGAGCTGAGGCTGGTGGAGCCCGATCCATCGAACAGCTTCGTCAGGTAGTCGCCTGGCTGA
>CAYQZC010000141.1:0-2804 GCA_964421945.1 uncultured Pseudomonadales bacterium | reverse complement strand
CGACTTGTTTTTTTAGAGAATAGTAATGCCGAAAATGACACCGATAACGCGGACGATCCAGTAGGCACTAAACAGCAGAATAAATCCAATAATGGCAGCTGTGATGCGATTTTTGCCGGCATCAAGTGATTTTTTATTGGTAGACCCCATCAAAATTTCGAAACCACCCCAGACGATCATTACAAATAAAAGCAAACCTGCTAAGGGAATAGCAAACTCTAACAGCCGACTAATGAGTCCACCAGGAGTACTGATGGCTTCGCCGACGGTGGATTTGGTAAGTAAAGGATTAACAGCGTTGAGCTTATCGAGGGTGACTTCTTCCGTGGCTGAGCCTTCAAGAGCATCTGTGCCAGCACCGTTATCGTCAGCTGGATCTTGAGGCTGTTGAGCCTGGGTCGGGAATTGAGAGATCATGACACTGTAGTTGGTAATCAGTGAGTTATTTTCAATGAGTTGAATATTGTATGTCCCATTACCGGTGATGCCATTTCCATATGGAACAGAAATAGGTTGAGACCAAAAGCCCTCTCCGAGTGTCACTGTGATAAGAGTTCGAATCGAACCTGGCCACTGGACTTCGTATGTTCGGGTAATGATATCTGGGATCCCATTGGTGTCGTTGACACAAATCCAGACTGTAATTCCCACCCGGGGGTCTTCAACCGCCCAAAACTCAGTCGGGGCATTGCCACTACATGTTTGTGTTGGTGGGGCAGCGTGCACAGGCACAGCAATGATCAGCAAAAGAAATAAACTCAAAGCTAATCCAGCGAGCCTCTGTTTGAAGATATTGATTTTCATGGTTATTCTCCAAATCCTGGAATTCGTAAAATCGACACACCGATGAACTGCAGGATGCTGACCGAAAAGACTATGAATAACAAACCAACAATAGCTGAAGTCATCATTTCCTTGGCTTGACCAAGTTTTTTTGGATCACCTTGACTGGTACTGAAAGTGAATCCAGCAGCTAAGATCATCAACATGGAGACACCACCACCGATGGAGAGTCCGATCGAAACCAAACTCCCGACGATGTTTGAGGGCTGGACGTTGATACAACCCACAGCTGACCAAATACCATTATTATTTGAAGAACAATCCTCACAAGCTGAGCGTTGATCGTCATTTAAGATTTGGTTGCAAAGTTCGTAGGTACCTCTGTTTTTACAATCCTCTACACACAGCTCGGTGCCTCCGCCAGCCGTCAAACCTTCTCCAGCTTCACATTTGCCATTTCCACATTTATGAGTGGCACCCACGCAAGCTTTGGTGTACCACTCACTGTTAGGGTCATCTGAACAGCCAGGTCGGCAGATGTTGGTACAACTAAAACAAGCGGTACAGTTTTCGTTTTTATTGAGTTCTGGGTCATTAACACAGACGTTATCTGCCCTCAGCTTACCTACACAGGACCGGATGCGAGCCGCAGCGCCATCACAGGCTTCGGTGTAAGTACAGCGTCCCAGATCTTCTTGTTCACGGACTTTTTCAATGGTAACTGAGTCAAAGTTGAAGACACAAATCTCATCATCAGCACTTGTTGTATCTCGCTCAGCAAATTTCACAAAAAAAGGAAATACACGGACGAGAGAGGTTTCGACTGAAGGACCCGCGCCAAGATCAATATCAGGGGCTATGATTTGCCCGGGTACTTGAAATATTCCCAGCGGATTCAGAGGTTCGTAAGTGACTCGGTCATAAAGATCTTCAGCTTGAAGAGTTTTGGTAAAGTTTACAGTACCTTCATTTCCCTCGCAGTTGGTTCCAGATGTAAATTTATATTGATCAGTCAAACTTCTATCGTAAGTGATGGGTCGTTTTGCTTTCATTTCGACGTAATAATCACGACCACACAAAGTGTTCTCAGCAGCACGATTAATAGTGATGGTCCATCTGACAGGAATATCAAGAGGAATATTTCCACTACTATCGGTAGTTTCTTGGGTATCACCACCTGCTTCTTGTCGCAAAGGCTGTGAAGAATAAACAACTTGGTTGGTAACAGTATTTGTTGCGGTCAGCTGGCATTCAATCCACGCCTGAGCCGTGCCTGTGAACACAAACAAAAATCCTGCCACTAAGGCTGGTATGAACAGTTTTTTCATCTTACAGTAATATTGTACCCCAACATGCCAAAAATTTGGTAGACTAAACTATATGGGTTTTTATCGTCAGCGACCAGGCCGGTGGCTCACTGGTTATGTTGGAGTGGGAATAATCACGATAGTGGTCGGAGTTTTACTGGGAAAAAGCCTTGCTATATCAGTCAAAGCTGTAGATCCAGTCGAAGATTTGCAGAACCAAATTAACGAGCTCGAGAAGCTCAAAAAACTTTCAGAAGATGCCACCAAGCCGCTCGAAAAAGAGCTCCAAACTCTGGAATCTCGGATCAAATCGGCCCGAGACGGGATCGCGACTGCCAAAAAACAGGCTTTAGCTTTGGCTGAGGATATTGATGATCGAGAGCTTGATTTGGCGGCTCAATACCAATTATTGTCGCGGCGGATCGCCGAACAATACAAGCGGTCTCGGATGTTTTCACCCCTGATGACAGTGCTGACCACTGAAAGTGCTTCCAAGCTGACTCAGGACCTAGCTTATCGAGACTCCATCAAGGCGCACGATAATCGATTGATCCAAGGCTTGGGCAATGAAATCTCTCAGCTGGAAAAAGATAAAGCTAAACTCGAATCTGATCAAGTCAAGTTAGCTGCCCTGGAGAAACAGCTTGATGGTCAGGCAGATTTCTTCGAAACTGAAATTTCCAAAGCCCGGACGTACCAGCAGGATCTTACAAG
>CAYQZC010000140.1:0-2922 GCA_964421945.1 uncultured Pseudomonadales bacterium | reverse complement strand
TTCCCGCGGTTTACCAACGCTGGAGTGTACCTTGTGGCTGGACACGGGCCAAAGTGTGGTCACCAGTATTCCTTCAGGTACCTCCAAGGGTAAATATGAAGCCATCGAACTGCGTGATGGTGATCCCCAACGAATGCTCGGTCAAGGAGTACTCAAAGCCGTAGAAATTCTCAACACCGTGATCGCCCCGCAACTCATCGGTAAAGATCCCACCCAGCAAACTGAACTTGATCAGCTCATGATCGCTCTCGACGGGACAGCCAACAAAGCTAAGTTAGGCGCCAATACTATCTTGGCCGCCTCCCAAGCTATCCTCAAAGCTGGAGCGGCAGCTTCCGGCTGGCCGTTATACTATTATATTCAGCAAAAATATCAGCTGACCTCAGCCTTTTCGATCCCGACCTGTATTTTCAGTTTGATCAACGGTGGTGAGCATGGTGCTGGTAATCTTGATATTCAAGAATTCCAAATCATTCCAGCCAGTTATGTCGACTATCCGGCCTCTCTCAATATGGCCACGGTTTTGTTTCATAAGCTCGAAGAAGTCCTGGTGGCCAAAGGTGCTATCCACTCAGTTGGTCTCCAAGGCGGTTTTGCCCCAAACTTATATAACAACACAGATGCTCTCGAAATTTTAGTGGAAACCATCAAAACCTCACCTTACACGCTCGCCCAAGACTTGTTTTTCGGTGTTGACGTCGCAGCGGCCCAATTTTTCGAGGCCGGCAAATATCATCTCAAAGATAAAAGTCAGCCCTATTCTTCTCAAGAATTGATCGAGTACTACAAATCGATGCGTAGTTTGTTCCACGTTTTTTATATTGAAGATCCTTTTGAGGATGATGACGTCAAAGGTTGGCAGACACTCACTGCCGAGCTCAAAGACACTACCTTGATCGTGGGGGATAGTGTCCTAGTGACCAATAAAGAAAAAACCGCTAAAGCTATCGAAGACCATTTGTGTAATGCAATCCTTGTCAAACCAAATCAAGTTGGTACTATTACAGAAACCATCGATGTCATGCAGCTGGCCCGAACCGCTGGCTGGCAAGTCATCATGTCACACCGGAGTGGGGAAACCAACGATTCATTAATCGCTGACTTTGCAGTCGGCACAGGCTGTGACTACATCAAATTTGGACCACCCAACCGGGGTGAACGGATTGAGAAATATAACCGCCTGTCCCAGATCTACCTTGATATCCAATCTATGAATCAACAATCAACCCAAACCCAACAGACAGGAACTGCATCGTGAACGATACTGACATCCAACCCATCGTGACTGGCCTCCAATTTAATGAAGCCAATCCTCAACAAAACTACCGAGGCCCGCGCCCGATGGTCCTTTTAGTACTTGATGGCTGGGGGATCGGCCCCAACAATGCTGGAAATGCCATTGCTCAAGCAAAAACACCCAATATGACTAAATATTGGTTATCGTTTCCACATACTCAGCTCGCCGCCAGCGGTGAAGCCGTCGGTTTACCACGGGGTGAAGATGGTAATACTGAAACCGGTCACCTCAATATCGGGGCGGGTAGTATCGTGTACCAAGATCTGCCTCGGATCAACATGGCCATTGCAGATGGTTCATTTGTAAATACTCCCGCGTTTATCAACACCTTCAACCATGTCAAGCAAAATAAGTCGACACTGCACCTGATGGGACTGATCGGATCGGGTGGCGTGCATTCCAACATCGAGCATTTGTACGCTTTACTCAATCTCTGCAAACAATCAGATATTACCTCCGTCTACATCCATGGTTTTACCGATGGCCGTGATTCACCGCCTACTTCCGGTATCAATTATGTGAAGCAAATCGAACAACACTGTCAGAAACTGGGAGTGGGTCAATTTGCCAGTTTGATCGGTCGCTATTACGCCATGGATCGTGATAAACGCTGGGAGCGTGTCCAGAAAGCATATGACGCGCTGACTCTGGGAATGGGTGCCTGCACTCAAAATGCCACCGAGGCCATGCAGCAACAATATGATCAAGGTATCACCGATGAATTTATCGAACCCATAAAAGTGTGCAATCCTGATGGTCAGCCACGCATCATCCGAGATAACGATGCCGTTATCTTTTTCAATTATCGTATCGACCGGCCTCGTGAACTAACCAAAGCATTTATGCTCCCCGACTTTGAAAGTGGGATCCGACAAGAAGGTTTTGACCCTTACTCGATCAAATATGAGAAATCTCACTTGAAACAGAGCGTTGGTGGTGCCACTTTTACTCGACAAAAAGTCGTTTCAAACTTGTACTTTACCACCATGACTCGCTACGAAGAAGGACTACCAGTTGATGTGGCTTTTCCACCTCAATTTGTGAAAAATCCTATTTGTAAAGTGTTTGCAGAACACGGACTGCGCCAGCTCCGGATGGCGGAAAGCGAAAAAGAACGTTTTGTGACCTATTACATGAATGGTCAGCAAGAAATTTTATTTCCCGGTGAAGATCGTGTCATTTTGCCCTCCAAAGGAGCCAAATCATATGATCAAGTTCCTGATATGAGCGCTCGCGAGATCGCTTCTGAGATGATCAAAAGGATCAAAGATGAAACCTACGACGTGATTATTTGCAATTTCGCCAATGCCGATATGGTGGGACACACCGGCAACTTAGAGGCTGGCATCAAGGCCTGTGAAGTCCTCGATGAAGTGGTGGGCGAAATCGTCAAAGAAGTTTTTCATCGGGGTGGAGTAGTGTTGATCACAGCCGACCATGGTAATGCCGAGGAAATGATCAATAACTCTACCGGCGAAGTAGACACCGAACACTCGATTTATCCTGTACCTTTCATCATTATCGGCAAACAATTCATGAATAAACCGGTGATGCTTCCCACTGGTATTTTGGCTGATGTATCGCCAACTATGCTCAACATAATGGGCATCCCCAAGCCAGAAACG
>CAYQZC010000139.1:0-2964 GCA_964421945.1 uncultured Pseudomonadales bacterium | reverse complement strand
TCTCTGCAGATTTTCACATTCTGCTTTGGTGAAGTCACCATGTGGAGTCGACAAGACTGTCTTAGATTCCACTTTTTTTCTCCTTTTGAGAACTCAAAACAATTTAAAGAACATCCTATAAGATTGTAACAGCCAAGCTCAATAATTTCAATTACAGTTATCGACTAGCCACCAGATAAGAGTGTGGTACAATATCGCTAGTAATTATTTATATATATCGCTCACTGACGGATCAGTCCTGATTTACCTCAGTGCAGCGCGTCCTCGCAAGTAGCGGGGCAAACAAGGACAAAGATGATTGATATCTCTACCTTACCTAAAAAAGCTCCAGAATATGATCTGCAGCAATTGTTTGATGCTGGTTGTCATTTTGGACACCAATCTCGCAAGTGGCATCCTCAGATGGCTCAGTTCATCTATATGGAAAAAGACGGCGTTCACATCTTCGATTTAGCCAAGACGGCTTCACAATTGCAAGATGCATATAACTATGTGTACGAGCTCGGTCGCACTGGTGGGACGTTCGTGATGGTAGGCACCAAACGCCAAGCCAAAGAACTGGTCAAAACCGCAGCTGAATCAGCTGGGGCTATGTACATCACTTCACGTTGGCTCGGTGGACTTTTGACCAACTGGGATCAAGTCCAAAAATCACTCAAACGAATGATCGACATCGAAACTGGTTTACAAACTGACGCTTTCAAAGGCTATACCAAATTTGAAAGAGTCCAGCTCGAAAAAGAGCAAGGTCGTTTAGAGCGATTCTTCGCCGGTATTCGTAACTTGAAGAAGCGTCCTGATTGTTTGTTTGTGGTTGACCCAGCCCGCGAGAAAAATGTGATCCGCGAAGCCCAAAGTATGGGTGTGCCAGTGATCGCTATGATTGACTCCAATGCTGACCCACGCTTGGTGGATATTGCTATCCCAGCCAATGATGATGCTTTGACAAGTATCCAGTTGATCGTCAACGAGATTGCCAAAGCCTACACAGCTGGTAAAGCTGCCAAATAAGAGTTCTACTTTTAGAGAAAGGATAGCTATGTCATACACAGCTGCTGATGTTAAGAAATTGCGCGAAGAAACCGGTGCCGGCATGATGGACTGTAAAAAAGCCCTCGACGAAGCTGGTGGTAACTACGATCAAGCTACAGAAATCGTTAGAGCTCGAGGTTTAGCCCGAGCCGAAAAAACCGCTGATCGAGAAACCAAAGAGGGTTATATCGCGACCTACGTGCATTCAACCGGTAAAACTGCTGCCTTGGTGGAAATTTTGTGTGAAACCGACTTTGTCGGACGTAACGAAGAATTCCGCACCTTAGCCAAAGATATTGCTATGCAAGTCGTGGCCATGAGTCCTGCAGATGTGACCGAGTTGTTGGCACAAGATTTCATCAAAGATCCCGCTCAAACCATTGAACAAATGGTAAAAGCTTTAAGTGGCAAAATTGGGGAGCGATTTGTGATCAACCGCTTTGTCCGCTACGCCGTGGGCGAGTAATTTTTTGTGAATAGAGGAGGGCCGCTGGCAGTCACTGCCAGCGGCCCTTTTTGGTTCTAAACCAGGCTAAATCTTTTGCAAAAGCAGAGTCAATAATGTATACTATGGGATAGTGCCCTTTAAATTCAGGAGAAAAAAAGATGTATCCGCCAAATGATGGCCGGGAAGATCTCTATATTCGTCAAGATTTGTCATTAAAGCGCCCGATCAAGTTCATAACACTTATCGAGGCGATGCAGTTTCTGGACACCAACAAATTTCCTGACGGTGATTTGTTACGAGAACCACAATCCTCGTACCGCCGCCAGTACATCAATAGTGAGCTGGGATTCATGCCAGCTATTACGATTGGAGATAAGGACCTACCCACACTGAGGATCTTTATTTATCCCAGTGGTGAGAGTATGTATTTTGATTTTTACTCCCAATACCAATCCGCGATCTATCTGGTATATCAGGGATCGGGATATTTACAGGGGTACAACACAAACCAGGTGGCGAGCTTTGTCATTGACTGTCACAACATACTAAACAAAGCCCTACATCCGTTTTGAGTGAAGTGTTGATTGCCTAATCCACTACCCAAACCACTTAAGTTTTACTTGAGTGGTTTTTTTTGGGCTAAGAAAGCAATTTCGATAGGCTGTATTTGAAAATTACTGCTATACCATCAACATCGCGTCTCCAAAACTGAGCAAACGATATCCTTGATCAATCGCAGTTTGGTAAGCTTGGCCGACGCTGGAAGTTTTAAACGACGAAAAAGTATGTTTAGTATTGGGAGCTGACACGAATGCCGACACTAACATCGTCAGGGTAGATTTCGGTTCATGAAAATTAGTGATCAGGCCGTCAATGGCTTTGAATTGATATGGCGGATAGATAAAAATCTTGGTTTCACCTGAGCGAGCTACAAACTGATTAATATCTCGATCAAAACAACTTTCCAAAACCCGAGTAGTAGTGGTACCCACTGAGATAATCCGTTTGCCATTTTTCTTGGCTTGATTGAGTAGTGAGGCGACTTCGGGACTTAGCTCAAACCACTCTGAATGCATATCATGGTCCTTGATATCATCGACTTTGACCCTCATGAAAGTGCCGAGTCCCACATGGAGAGTGACCTCCAAAATCTGGACACCTGCCTGGAGTAGGCGAGCGTCTACCTCAGAAGTGAAGTGAAGACCAGCTGTCGGTGCCGCGGCTGAGCCATTAATTTTGGCAAAAGTAGTCTGGTACAGTTCCCGCAATTCAGCTGGATCATCACCTTGCCACTCGATGTAGGGAGGTAGGGGAGTCTGACCGATCTGGAGCAAGCTTTCAAAAAGCCGAGCATGACTTTGATTAAAACGCAAAGTCCTGGTAAATCCAGTAATTTCCTGACATTCAGCTTCTAGGGAAGTATCATCAAAAATCACTATTTGGCCAGGTTTGAGACCGGGTTTGGTCATACACTCCCAGTCCTC
>CAYQZC010000138.1:0-2995 GCA_964421945.1 uncultured Pseudomonadales bacterium | reverse complement strand
TATTCGAGATTCCAACTGGCGTGACGGAGTGATTCAATCAGAGAAACATATGAGTCCGTCAGTTCATAATCACCAGTAGCGATGTACTTAGCGATGATGGCAATGCGTAGTTTGTCTTTTTTATCAGCTTGGATAGTGGAAACCAATTTTTTCCAGGAATCGAGCTTGAGTTTATTGACTGGTAAACCAAGTTTTTCGAGCACCATTTGGTCGAAGTTTTGCTCTTCAAATAATAATGGCAACTCATATACAGAGTCACAATCAGGATTTGAAATCACAGCTTCTTTTTCGAGGTTACAGTAAAAAGCCACTTTTTCTTTGCGCTTATCATCGATCGGTAGCTCTGCCCGACCCACTACAAAATCTGGTTGAATACCCATCGAGTTTAGCAGTTTGACCGAAAGTTGTGTCGGCTTTGACTTGAGCTCATTGATATGCCCAGGTCGTGGAAAATACGTGACATGAAGGTGGAGGACATCATTTGGATATCTCAGTTTCATCACCCGATAGGTCTCGTAGTAAATCACATTTTGGTACTCACCGGCAGTTCCACCGAGTTCTACCAAGATAATGTCATAACCTTCAGCAGCCTGTTGGATCCGACGAATTACTTCTTCTGGGATATAAGGAATAGCATCGACAGTAGCACCATTAAAATGAAGATTTCGGGTATCATCGATGACTTTGGTGTAAATCTGACCAATGGTAGTAAAGTTTTTACTGCCGACTTCTTCCTCCAAAAAACGCTCATATGAGCCTAGATCAAGATCTGCTTCTAGTCCGTCTTCACACAAAAACACATCTCCATGCTCGACTGGGTTGATGTTGCCAGAGTCTAGATTGAGATAATTTTCACATTTGATGTTGGTGACTCGATAACCTCGGGCTTTGAGCAAAACACCAAGCGATGCCGCTGTTATTCCCTTGCCGAGACCCGACAAAACTCCGCCTGAGACGAAGACATATTTACTACGATTTTTTGGTTGAGAATGTCCATGGATAGCCATGGAACGTTATTATACCACTTTTGGTAGCCAGCACTACTAGAACATACTAGATCTTGGGCATTTGGTAAATGTTCGTCTAGAGGTATAATAGGGCCAAGTTCGTTTACATATTATCGTGAAAGGAGAATTGCGGTGTGAACACCCACTTGATTCAAGTAGTTTTCGCTGTGCTTTGCATTTTTGGTTTTAGCGCCTACCTTTTTTATGACTGGGTGGTCAAAACTGAAAAAGCAATGCTAAAACAAGGTGTGGATGACAAATCTACAACTTGGTTTAAACGACTTATTTTGCTTGAATACTCCACGAAGGGGGTGATCCAATTCTGCCGCATTTCAGCAGTGATTGTTGGTGTGGCGTTTCTAGTTAGCTAGCATCAAGAAGGCGAAAGGTGAATCTGATGATTGATGCAAACGTTCTGCTAGGTACTGCGCTTTTGACTTCATTGGCAGCTGGTGTCTGCGGACTGTGTTTCTGGTATCTCTACCAGCCAAAACAGGACCCGGCCATAGCCTACCGTGAAGACTATGGTGGTTGGACTAGTGACCGTCTAGCCGGCTGTCAGTTGGGTGCAGCGATGTTTTTTATAGCTGCATTGGTTCTTTCTGTGATAGCGGTGCTGATGGTGATTACGCTGGTGACCACGTCCTAGCAGTAATCAGATCTCACCGCATAGTACAAAGCAGGGCTCATCCCCTGCTTTTTTTTGACCAAAAATAGCAAATTTACATGCCTTTAGACTAAGAGAGCTTTGATTTCATTCTCGAGTTTCTCTCCCCAAGCCACTCCGTACGGTAGGATCATGCGCTGCGGCTCTCCGCCATTGGGGATCATGATCAGCACACTTTCATCACCGGGGTGGTTTTTGAGCAGTTTCCCGAGCTCCTGTAAGGTTTCTTTTGAGGTTTTGCGGGGAATAAAAATTTGGTGATGGTGGCTAGCCGCTTCGTGATTTAGTAATTTTTCATTTGGAACTGAAATCTTCTCCACCATTAAGTTAAGAGTTTCTTCACGAACATCGACTTTGGCTTTCATCAAAACTACCGTATCGGGCTTGATCAGCGAGTTGTATTGCTCAAAGGTCTTTGGAAAAGCCACAAACTCGATCGCACCAGTTTCGTCTTCGATAGTACCAAAAGCCATATCCGCTTGAGATTTCTTAGTTTTGACTACCCGCATTTTGGTGATCACTCCACCAAAGGTAAAAATGTGGTTTATATGGATATCAGGATCGAGCTCACTGATTTGTTTGTTTGCCTGGGCACTGACAGCTTGGAGCGCTTTAGCCATGGGATGCTCGGTAAGATACAGACCTAATAATTCCTTTTCAAAAGACAGTAATTCTTGGCGAGGATACTCGGCAACATTTGGAAAGGTGTCTGTAACTTGCTTTGACTCTGTAGCCACCTCCGCAAACAAATGGTCTTGGCCATCCACAGATGAAGTAAATTGGGCGGCTGTTTGCCTGATCTGGTCAAGGTTTTCTAGCATACTGGCTCTGGTGCCAAAAGCATCCATACAGCCTACTTTTATTAAACATTCCAAAGTTTTTTTATTGACTTTGCGAGTATCTACTTCCTGGATAAATTGGGTAAGACTAGTGAAGTTGCCAACCCGTTTACGAGTTTCGATGATGGTTTCAATAGCTGCAGTACCCACATGTTTAATAGCTGAAAATCCAAATCGAATCGCTAAATCTTCTAGAGAGCCTTCTTTGGGTTCGATTTCAAAATCAGCAGAAGATTTATTAATGTCTGGAGGTAAAACTTGGATTCCCATTTTCCGACATGACTCGGTCCCGACTGCCACCTTGATATCACGATTCATATTGTGAGAAGCCGACTCGACACTGAGTAAGGCCGCCATATACTCGACAGGATAATTTGCTTTCAAATAGGCGGTTTGGTAAGCGATCATGGCATAACTTGCAGCATGAGCTTTATTAAAACCGTAGTTTGCAAAAGCCTCGATAAAACCCCAGACTTTTTGAG
>CAYQZC010000137.1:0-2995 GCA_964421945.1 uncultured Pseudomonadales bacterium | reverse complement strand
ATAGTACAATGCCATTAGATATGAAACTCGGACTTAGCCTACACGCTCTTTGGATATTAGACCAGCTTCAAAAAGCTGGCTTTGAGGCCTACATGGTAGGTGGATCTGTGAGGGACAGTCTGCTCAAACAACACTCTCCTACTTCGTCCTTATCAAAACACCCTTTGCTGTTTGATTACGATTTTACTACCAACGCCACCCCTGAACAAATTCAGGCTGTGTTTCCCGATAGTTATTATGAAAATCAATTTGGCACCGTCAGTGTCACCTATGAAAATGTCAATGCCGCTCTCGGTACACCTTTATCAGAAGAGCAGCTTAACAGCATCCAAACTCTCCGTGACCCTCGACCTAAAATCATCGACAGTGCTCAGGCGACGAAGATTCATGTGTCACTCCAATCCGATCAAAACCAACCTGCCTCACCTTCCAAAAAACTTCAGACGCCTAGTTTTCAAATCACCACCTACCGAGCTGATGAGGTCTATGATAACCATCGTCATCCCAGTTCCATGACTTGGGGAAACAGCTTGCAACAAGATCTGACCCGTCGTGATTTTACGATAAATGCTTTAGCTATTAAGTTGCTTTCACTGCCTACCTTCCCGACCTCAGACGAAATGCCACTCGAAGCTTTTGTCCCGGAAGTAGAAGTCGAGCTGATTGATGAACATGGCGGCCTTAACGACCTAAAGGACGGATTGATAAGAGCAGTTGGTTCAGCTCCAGAACGTTTTCAAGAAGACGCCTTACGGATGCTGCGAGCCATTCGATTTTCAGTCCAGCTTAATTTTGAAATCGAGGCCGAGACCTTTGCGGCGATCTCCAGCCAACATGCACTACTCGCCCACATCAGCCCCGAACGCATCCGTGATGAGTTGCTCAAAATGCTGGCCACAGAATATCCGGCTGAAGCGATTGAACTCCTTGATAACACCCAATTACTCCAGTATGTGTTACCTGAGCTACTCGCGACCAAAGCGGTGGAGCAATCTGGCCATCATACGACTGACGTCTGGGTCCATAGTCTTGATGCGCTTCGATGGTGCCCATCTCCAGACCCGATTGTCCGCCTAGCGACGTTACTCCATGACATCGCCAAACCCGACACTCAACAAACAGTCGGCATTAATTTCACTTTCTACAATCATGAAATCCTTGGAGCCCGTACAGCTAAAAAAGTCGGTCAACGCCTACACCTCTCCCGTGCTGAAATCGAAAAACTGTTTATCTTAGTCCGCTATCACATGTTCCACTATCAGCCAGAAAATACCGATGCTGCCATCAGACGATTGATGCGCCAAGTCGGTCTAGAACACCTTGATGACTTACTCGATTTGAGAGAAGGCGATCGCTTGGGAAGTGGAGCCCGGAAAACTAGCTGGCGACTTGAAGAATTAAAAACCAGAATGATCGAACAACTCCATCAGCCTATGGATGTGACTGACCTAGCCCTCGACGGCCATGACTTGATGACTGAGCTTTCTCTCAAACCAGGACCCATATTAGGGACACTGCTGCAAGCTTTATTGGAAAAAGTACTCGATAATCCATCACTTAACACTCGTGATCAGCTCTTGGCTGAAGCTCAGACACTACTTGCGGCGAGCCCGAGCCCAAGTGTTCCAAGTCAAGAGTAACGGAGCCGCGGTGAATGTCGAAGAGTAGGTACCAGTAATGGCGCCGATCAAGAGGGCGAGCCCAAAATTCCTGATCGTTTCGCCACCCAACAATGTCAAACAAACCAACATCAAAATGATAGTCATTGAGTTATTGAGCGATCGACCAAGCGTCTGGAGCACTGTGATATTGAGGATTTCTGCTAAAGCTAAACGAGGATGTTGACGTTGCAGTTCACGCACTCGGTCATACACCACGATAGTGTCATGAACAGAGAAAGAAAGCGTGGTCAATAACGCCGTCACAAATAAAACATCGACCTCAATCCCACGCCACCAACCAAGTAAACTAAAAATCCCAACTACCACTAAGATGTCATGAAGCATAGCCAAAATTGCACAAAAGCCAAGTGATAACTGTTTGAATTGTCGCCATACGTAGATGGTGATACAACTAGCCGCCAGTACGATGCCCACGATAGTCTTTTTGATGAGTTCACTTCCCAAGATCGGTCCAATGGTAGTAAACCGCAACTCGGTGACTGGTCCCCAGGCAGACTGCAGTGATTGCAAAGCCCCTTGATGTTGCTCTGGAGTCATGGTTTTGCCTCGCAGCACCACTTGTTGATCACCACTAGGCTGGACCACTTCGACTACCCAGATATCCTGTAGGACAGCTTGGGTAGTTTGGACATTCAGCTGATCAGTAATACCAGGAGCTTTGACTTCCCATAATGTACCCCCAGTGAAATCTACCCCCAACTTTAACCCGTGAGTAAGCAATGAAAAAACACCTGGAATAATCACCGCCAAGGATATAGCAAAATACAACCAACGATACTTCATGAAATCAATCATTAGTCATTTCCTTTCAAGAACAAACGCATCAAAGTTCTCGTCACCACTAAACCAGTAAACAAACTAATCACTACCCCAACCAGTAAGGTGACCCCAAATCCTCTGACCAAACCACTACTATTAAGGAATGGCCAGTCTAATGGATTTACTAAAATTGTGGCCGTCATCAGAGTGGCGACATTGGCATCTTTGATACTATCCCAAGCCCTACCAAAACCGAGCTCCATCGCTTGTTGAAAAACTCGACCTCGCCGGAGCTCTTCTTTCATCCGCTCAAAAACTAAAATATTACTATCGACAGCCATACCAATCGAAAGTAACAATCCGGCTAAACCAGGTAATGTCAACGTCACACCAAGAACTTTGTAGGCAGCAATCGTCAATAAGGCATACATCCCTAGACTCAAAGTGGCGATCACCCCCTGCCAGCCGTACATAGCCATCATAAACACACACACCAAAGCCACCCCAATTACGCCTGCCTGGACACTGGCTACCACTGAAGCTCTACCTAAACT
>CAYQZC010000136.1:0-3013 GCA_964421945.1 uncultured Pseudomonadales bacterium | reverse complement strand
GCATCGCAACGGCATTAATTTAGCTTCGACCACTGGCTACGAAGAGACTGCCACAGTTCACAACATCAGTGACAACCACGAACTCAACCGCGGCTTCGGCAACGGTTAAACCTTGATTTCCTTTTTAGACACAAAAAAAGGCTGCAAGCGAAAAATCGCTTACAGCCCTAAGATCAATGTTCCTACATCTCGCTAGTTCAAGAAAGTTCTCTTAAACGCTGAGATTACAGTCCACAGGATCGCAGCTGCACACAATGCAAATACCGGCAGCAGTACATACAAGCCGAATATTGCCGCTATAGCGGCAAATCCGATCAAGTAAAATCCATCTTTGGTGCGTTCTTGCCCCAATTGGGAGTGGGGACTATCAGACCAAAGTAAAATCAGAAGCACTCCAAAGAAAAAGAGTATCCCCGCAGCTATCAGTGCCATCGGCAGTTGATTTGCTGCTAGGTTTTCGTTTCCAAGCATCCATGGGATCATGAGTATCCTCCCAGATCAATTTCCCAGATCAATTAACGAACAGATCGGCGCTATTATACCACCACCTCGTGGAAGTCCAGCTCCCGAGAAATCATAATCATCGGATTACGGTAGCCACCGAAGTAGCGACTGACCGGAATCAGGGTCCGCGCCAACGTGCGCTTGTACTCAGCGTACTGAGCATCACTCATGGTGGTGATATCCGGGTATTTTTCTCGCAACATCTGTCTATATTCATCCTGCACCGCCCAGTCGATGACATAGACGCCATCGGCAGTTGCAGGCACAATCTGAACAAGATGTGTTTCATAGGAGGCGGCTATTTCATCCAAGACATCTTCAAACACTGTCCCTGGACTCATCTGATCGGTCACACACCACAGATAACCATCAAAGACCTCTGGCCGGAGGCTGCCATCTTGTGAAATCGTCAGTGGCAACAGACGCCGTCCACCACACAATGCAAAACGATCAGCGTCATCTAAGTCATCGATGTTGGTTTGACCTAGGTTGATTCGTCTGATGTCTTCACCAGTTACCCGAGCATAGATCTTCGGAAAAAGCTCGGCAGGGAACGGAGTCGGTTCAGAAATCTCTGGATCTACCGGCTCTTGTTCTGGCTGAGCCAGGATAACGGCCAAGACATTGGTGTTTAACCATTGCATAAACTGGACAAAAATTGCCTCAGTCAGATACTCCTGAAACTCATACGGTTTGGGATCATGGATATCAGGATTAAATCTGATGGGATCGTATTCTCGGCCTAAATCATTGTCATGAACCAGCATTGCCGGTAATGACCGCGAATAACGCCCAGAGTACTTCAAGTATCGGCGTGGGTCGCCATAGAGCTTGCTATTGACTTTGGACGAGTGGAAAAACCAGTGCTTATCGGCTTCCCAGTCCTCACCAACATACACATAGAAGGTGGGACCTGAATTATCGGAATATACCGACAATTGGAAACCGGGGATCGTCAGGTCGCTAATTGCGGCCACATCATTCCATCGACCTCCGGGTAACAACCCTTGAGGGCGACCAAAGTGAAGTCTGAAATCAGCTCCGGAAATTTCCCTAACAATCATCATTTTCTGCTCACCGCTGCCATAGGTATCAAACTCTACGGCCAAACCTGGCACCTGCCAGTTTCGTTTTTCCAGTTCACGGACTATGCGTTCGCATAGAGCATCAAACAGAAACTGACGGCTGGTCGGGTACAAGAACGTTGGAACCACTTGGTTCAACATTTCAATTCTCCTTGATTTTTAACGAACTTTGACTAACCAGGGGATTCTATCAGGAAGAGACCCTATTTTCAATAATTATAGGGTAAAAGGATATGTGGGGTGGACGATACAGGACTCGAACCTGTGACCTCTTCGATGTCAACGAAGCGCTCTAACCAACTGAGCTAACCGTCCGTTTTTTGGCTTAAGAGATCTGATTATAACAATGTCGTGCATTTTTCACAATGGAATGGTACAATACTATGTCTGTGATTAGAAAAAGGCTTATCAAAAAGCGGCCCACCGCGCTATACATTACTGTCAATCATCATATCCGCTTCCCTGAAGTGAGAGTGTTGAGCGAGCGTGGTGATATGGTTGGTATTATGCCAACCAGTCAAGCTTTAGCCCAAGCCCAGGCGGAGTCAAAAGATTTAGTGCTCGTCACTGAAAAGTCTCAGCCTCCGATCGTCAAGATCATTGAGTTGGCCAAATATAAATACCAACTTCAACAACGTGAATCTGAAAATCGCAAGAAATCCAGAACACAAGATTTGAAAGAATTGCAGTTTTCGCCGTTTATCGGAGAAGCTGATTTACAGACTAAACTAAAACGAGTCTTCGAGTTTATCGAACGCGGAGACAAAGTTCGGTTGACCGTTGATTTCAAAAAAGGTCGCCAGATCACTAAGAAAGAGTATGGTTTTGAATTACTACAACGAGTATTCGCTCTTACCAGCGAAGTCGCCGTAGTAGAGATTCAGCCTCAGTTCATGGGTAAAAAGCTCATCGCTCAGCTCATGCCAGCTAAAAAAACCAAAAGTAAAACAGTAGCAAGTGAAGCCAAAACAGAGGACACACATGCAAAAAGTGAAACGTAAAACCCGTAAAGGTGCCGCTAAGCGATTTAAAATCACCGCTACCGGTAAAGTCTTACGCCGTAGTCAAAATATGCGACACATCCGTCGTCGTAAAAGTAAAAAAGCCATTCGCGCTTATCGCGTGCCAGTGGAAGTGAAAGGTCGTTGGGCTAAAAAAATCAAGCGCATGCTTGGTCTAGCCTAATTACTTGATGAGGAGTATAATTCCGCCCTATGCCAAGAACTAAAACTGGAATCACTAGACGTCGCCGCCACAAGAAAGTCCTTTCTTTAACCAAAGGTTTCCGTGGTGCTAACAGCCGTTTATACAAACGCGCTCAAGAAGCCTTGCTGCACGCTGGTCAATATGCTTTTGTCGGCCGCAAACGCCGCAAGCGCGACTTCCGTCAATTGTGGATTGCTCGCATCACTGCTGGTTTAGCT
>CAYQZC010000135.1:0-3020 GCA_964421945.1 uncultured Pseudomonadales bacterium | reverse complement strand
AAATGGTCGCCACTCTCAAGAAGTGGCATAGGTTCTCGCGGAAGCCGGGGCCTTTATCAAAGCCCGATTGCCGCTGCCAGTTGAAGTAGTTGCGTCCCAACCAACTGTTACGGTCGATCCGCACTACTTTGTCTCTTCGGAACATACTCCGAACGCTTTTGACCATACCCATGGTCTTTCTCCTTTAACCAAATTGGTTTTTATCAGAATGTGAAAGAACTTCCACGTCGACATAGACAAAACTACTCGATCGCGAAGTGCGACAGTATAACATTATAGGTTTAAATTGAAAAGTGATAAGCCCAGGAGTCGAGTCCTTAACTCCAATAATCGGGATACTGTTCCATAAATTTCTTGCGGGCGTCACCTTTCAGGTGAGGTAAAAAAGGTCTGAATGTCTCGAGCTGGTCATGACGCTGTCTAAAGGCATAAAGTAACTTCGAAATATAGTGATGCAAATCTTCTGATTGGGAAATGTTTTCAATAAAGAAATATTTTTTGTTCACGCGCTCAGGATCATCTGTGGCAGCGCCAGAGCTGGCGGCACTAGAACGAGCCGTGAAAGTCCCGAGTTTAAAAATCGCTTGCCAAAAACCTTTTGAGTACGCTCCCGTATCCACTATCATATCGAGAGGTAATGCCAAATTGTGACGATTAAATGGAGTGGTATAAATCAGCTTGACCAGCCGCATGGTCGTCACGATGGCGATACTTTTCTGCCATAACACACTTACCCACCACCAGCCAACGATCCCAAACACCACACCCCAGATCAAAGCGTTGATTTGGATGATGGTAGCGATTTGCGGTCCTAACCAGACGCCAAACACCAAAGCTTGGATCCTGCCGGCCGCGATCATAGCGACAGCAATACTGAGGACTGCCACCCTTCGCAGCCAAAGCATTACCTCACTCTCTCTGGTGACGTATAAAATGCGTTCCGAGCTGGCTTGGCCTGGAAATTTATAATGGTAGGGAAACTCGAAGGTGCGAGGCTTGGTAATGTCAGACATCTAGCACTTATTTTAGCACTGTATTGGCGCTGTCTTTAGCAGCAAGCATCGGAAAGCAGGAAAGTTCGCAAAAACTAGCGCTCTTCAACTTCGAAACCATGCTGTTGGAGTAGTTTTTTTTGCCAACCAGTCAGAAAAGGTACTTCAGTTGGCCGCGCTGTGGGCCGCCCAAAAGCATCAAGTTGGACCCCAAGCACCTCACCACTGAGAGAACTTTCAATCGGGGGTTTCAGCCGCTCCCAAAAATCCTCAATTACTTGGGCATCGGGAGGCACCACAAACTCAGACGTTTCAGTAGCTGGCTCAAACTCCATCTCAAGTTGCCCCTTCATTTTTTGCCAGTCAGTCGAGTAAACCTGATCATCAGCCGGCACAGCATTCAGCACCAACGAAATTGATGCCCTTCGTATTGTCCCCGTTCTCGGGTCTACCCAAACAGATAAAACACTTGGTTCGGCTCCAAATCCAGGAAAAATGTCGCCTAGGATAGCGGTAGTTTCATGAGGTTGTAGCCAGGTTTGGGTTTTCAAGTACACATTTCCCTTGAATGAATCTGTTTCGGCGGTGGTCCAGTCATGTTTGGTGACCAAATTTTCATAAAAATCTGTCAAATTTGACTGATATTTCTGATCAACTTGCCATTTTCCACCTTTTTCAGCCAGCACATAAAACCCTTTGACAGGCCAAACCGGCTCAGTCAGCTGGACATACACCGTGGCATTTTGGTATTTCACTTTAGCTTGCGGACTGATGGTGATACCTTGGACTTGCAGTTGCCCTTGTCCAATCAGATCTGCGGTTTGATGGGTGATGGTGCCTGCCCACTGGGCATCAGCATTTAGTAGTGGAGCAATAGCCGTCCCCGTGGCTTCAAAACGAAACGAACCATGGGTATACCAGATTGGGTGCTCCAGCCACTGTTTAGCCGCGGTAGCGATCACAAAACTTCCGGCTTTCTCACCTGGAAATGACCACCACAGTTTTTCCAAATAATCTCGAGTGGGGAAAATCAAAATCCCAGCTACACACAGCCCTAGCGCCATCAACAGACCACTCACTATCAGCTTTGCCTTTACCGTCATAGTTTGGGTCATTTGATCGAGCCAACAAATAAAGTATCACCGCTATATTGACCGGTCACAGTCACTGTTTGTCCGACATAACTCTTCAAATCCACCGTGTAACTATCAATTTCCTGAGGAGCCGGGCCACTACCCTGGAGATAAAACCTGCCTTCATTTTCAGCCACTGTTCCAGTTTTGGTTGTGTCACCGGATTTTTCACTTGGATTCATTTTGGTAGTTTCTGTTTCTGGCGAAGTTTCAGGTTTTTCGCTCTGGGGAAGCAAGCTGCATGCACTCATCATCACGCTGCTCAAAAATACCGCAAAAACAGCCATTGCCACAGTTTTTTTTGACACAAACTACCTCCTTATCGGATTTAGGATCAGAGTAATCACTTCAGTATAGCAAGCTTAGTGCTTTCGCGAGGCCAGAAGTTGGCTGGTAGAAATTGCCGGATTATGATCAAGCACGACCACGACCTCTCCCCCCACCTGTTCCATGATGGCTCTTTTTCTATCAAGATGGTCAGAGTGGGATGACACTGCCAAAATGTGAGGCCGAATTTCCTCGACCAGCTGGAGCCGCTGTTCGGGAGTCGAAAAGTGCTCTGGCAAGATAAAAACAGCGTCAGCAATGTCGAGTTGTTCCAGGTTTCGCAACCGCAGTTCTTGAGTTGTGATAGGACGATCTGGCCCTTTCATAGCTCTCACCCGAGCATCAGATTCAATCCCGACTAACAGCCATCCTTTGGCTTTGGCAGCTTTGAGAAACTTCAAATGCTCATCATGTAGCAGATCAAAAACCCCAGTCGCCAATACGATCGGCAGCTTTTTCTCTCGAGCGTTATTAATAGCTTCAATAATTGGCGATGGGACCATCATAGTTGCTCCTTAGCCTTAGTGCGCCAGGCTTTCTCAACGATTTTTTTGGTATCACGAGGATG
>CAYQZC010000134.1:0-3049 GCA_964421945.1 uncultured Pseudomonadales bacterium | reverse complement strand
AAGGGATAGAACGAGGGTTTCCTAAACCCTAAATCCAGGTTCGAGTCCTGGTGGGAACACAAATAAATTCTCAAACTAAAGCGGCGCTGTTTGGGAGTAGTGAAGTAATTGTGTTACAGACACCACAACTTCCGTAAATTCTTTTTCTTTGATCATCTGATACTTTTGACATTGTCTGAGTTGCTGACCATCATGATAACTGATCCGGTAGTCGATGATACTCGACAAGTGGGAAACTACTGTAATCTGAGCCAAGGGAAACTGCCAGTCAGGTTTTTCGCCGATCGGAGCTAGAAAAACTTCAACAGTTTGGGAAACTTGCCCCACCCGAACTGGAGCTGACTTGATCTGAACTACCCATTCCACTTGGATACCTCCTTTGGAAATTGAACTATCAAGAATCCTACGTTCGGTCGGCTGGGAGTCCATACTCTCTTTTAAATCAATCAAAGCCATAATGAGTGGTTTGGTGGTCGGCATCCGCTCAAGTCGGGCAGCCCGTGCAGCAGCCACTTCAGCAGATGGATTGATTTCGGCGTGGGCTTTATGGACCCAATGAGTCAATTGATACAACTGGTGTTCTAAAAATTCAGTAAGCTGATGTGCCCGCCCAATGTGATGATGCTCGGTAGTTTTATCAGTAACAGTCACGCTGTAGATGTATTCTGGATCAGTTGCCTCCTTTGATGGCGTAATATCCAACACTTGTCGAGCTGAAGGAGTGGTCAGAATCACCTGGGATACCTCTCCCCCTTTACGTCGAAGTTTGATTTTGAAGTGAGAGTTATAAATGGGGATGTCAACGGTTTGCTTTTTACCTAAAGCCTGGTCGAGTTTCTTTACTGCCGACTGCATTTGAGGCATTAGCGTTTCATAGCGCAAGGCCGCCACTTCAGCAGCTACTAATGATTTCCAAGTTTCAAGAGTCTCAGGGTTATCACTCAGCCGACTATTGGAAAGGTAGTATTCACAGTTTGCCATAATTGACTGAGGGTCAGGCGCAGTAGTCATTTCGCCAGAGACTACCTTGAGCCGATCTTGCTCAAGATTTACCAGTTTTTTGGCCCACAAAGCTTGCTCTTCTTTTGATGAGATTTGCTCGACTGACTGTAAAATTTGGAATATTCGATCCAGGATTTTTTCTGACTCTACCTCTATCGGTACTTCGGACGCCAGCCATTGCCACAGCTCCACTAACATCTCATCATCAGGTGGTTGCCAGATACTTTCGAGCTGATGATCGGTAAACTGAGGCCATCGATCTTTCATCGGTGCGATCATATCACCTTTGGTGAAAAAACCCCAAGTTTTGGAGTCTGAGTGCGCTATAATAGCCCCTAGTCATTTCTAGCTCTCATAGTTCAATGGATAGAACAGGAGTTTCCGGAACTTCAGATGTGGGTTCGATTCCCCCTGAGAGCACTTCTCAGCTAGTTTTAAACTTTAAGGCCCCCTCCGCAGGAGGGGGCCTTATCTTTCTTCAAATTCTATCCGCTAGAGCTTAATTTCGCTCGTAATCTGCGTACACAACTTGTTCAAGCACGCTTTTATAATCAAAAAGCTCTTTTTTATCAAACACGATGGCGATTTCACGATCGGCATCGGTGACACTTGAAGAAGCGTGGATAAGATTTAACTGTTGACTCATACTAAAGTCACCTCTGATCGATCCTGCTTCAGCATCTCTACCCAAGGTGGTACCAACTAGTTTGCGAACTACGGGAACAGCATCAATACCTTCCCATACCATGGCTACAATTGGCATTTGAGCCATAAATGATTTCAGATCTCCAAAGAAATTTTTGTCTTTGTGCTCGACATACCACTCTGAAAGTTGGTTGTCAGATAGCTGGACCATCTTCAAGCCCACCAATTTGAGACCTTTTCGCTCAAAGCGACTAATGATTTCCCCAATCAAACCACGATGCATTCCATCTGGTTTAACGAGGACGGCTGTACGCTGTGTGTGCATACGATTCTCCTTTACCTACTAATTAGTTACTAACTTCCGGAAGTGTTCAGCATCTTGATAGGGACCGATCACAGCCAATCGCCAATCGTTGGTAATACAACGTTTGGCCACTCGCTCGATATCAGCTAAGCTGACAGCCCTCACCTTGGCTAAAACCTCTTCTGGTGTTTCTACTTTACCGAGTAGCAATTGCTTCATCCCAAAATATTGGGCTACACTTTCACTGTCTTCCAGACCTAGAATGGTTTTTCCCTGGATATAATCTTTGGCAGCCTGCAATTCTTTTTCTGTAATCGCACCGGTACCATCTACAATCTTAGCAAACTCACCCAAAATCACCGTAATAGCCTCGTCAATTCGTTTAGGATCGACGCCGGCCGAAGCACCAAAACATCCAACATCATGGTACAAATCGACTTCACTATGAACGTAATAACACAAACCTCGTTTTTCCCTGACTTCAATAAACAACCGAGAACTCATGTTGCCGCCTAAAATCGTACCTAAGACACTGAGTGCATACCGATCTGGGTCATTGCGGTCCAAACCAGGCAGCCCCAACACAAAATGTGCTTGCTCGGTAGTTTTAGTTTCCAAAACCACCTGAGGTCCGGCTTGATGGCTATAACCAAAATGACTCTCCTGCTTTTGGCGTGACACCGTCTGTCGTTGGTGAGCCTCCCCTTTTGAAAAATATTTTGAAATCTTATCCAAGATGATTTGACCTTCAACTTGCTCTTTAGCTCCTGCTACCACTAAAACTAAATTTGATAAGCCATACCACTCATTTAAAAACGCTTTAAAATCTTCAGCCTGAATATTTCCGACTGATTGCTTGGAACCAATCACATCGTGCTCAAGTCCACTCTGTTGGTACATCAGCCTTTCGAAAACATCTCCCACATGCCTAGCCGGAGAATCTTCATACATGTTGATTTCTTCGAAAATGACCTGTCGCTCTCGGTCGACATCGGTTTGACGCAGTTTGGGGGTCAGCAGCATATCCGACACCACATCAAGCGCCAGATCTAAGTGTTTCTCGTCACTCTTCACATAGTAGCCTGTATATTCCTTGCT
>CAYQZC010000133.1:0-3093 GCA_964421945.1 uncultured Pseudomonadales bacterium | reverse complement strand
TATTCATCGGCATCCAGAGGTGTGACGGTAGGTGTGTAAAACACACTCGGAAAACGCCGGCCATTGGGAACCAAAATACTATCTACGATGTCATAGTATGCATTGTGCCCGACTACCATGTAGTTGTTAGCAACATCAAATGATGGAGTCCAGGCTGCAAAGTTGGTGGTGATGGCATCTGGCACTTGGGTGTAAATGACTGAAGCATTATCAGTTGGGAAGGTACCTGCATCGTAGCGCAACAGCCGACGATTGCCGATGTTTTCCAAATATTGGTCAGAGACGTACATATTGCCATTACGATCAAAAGCAATTGCACCTGGTCGGCAGAGGCTGGTATTAGAAATTGATCCGCCTTGATTACAGCTGGTGCCGCTGGCATCCACTTGACCCAATACAATATCGACCACTGGAGTGGTCAGTGGATTACGGATCCGGAAGGTGCGGTTAAGATAACTGTCACTCACCCACAAGAAGTTTCCGTCTGATGATGGTTGCAGACCAGAAAATTCATAATTGTTGCCAGCGTCAGTCAAGGTACCGCCCCCCAACAAATTAAACGGGTATTGCAGAGTGACTGCGGGTGACTCACCACTCGATAAAGGTGCATCATAGATTTTGATTTGCCGAGGTAAAACGGCTACATCGTCAACGGTGGTACTGGTGTAGATGTGGGAGACCGAATCTGATTTGAGTTCACGACAACACTCGGCGGCGCGGGTGTTCATGGCGCTGGTGCCCACATACCCATCAGCGGCTTGGCCCGTACTTAAATCAGCGAGGCCATTGGGAATGTTCCAGAATAAAATCCGAGCTTCATCGACCACCACTAGCTGATCATTGGTAATGGTCACACCAAAGACTGAACCAAGTTCGTCATCAGTGACTACATTGCCTTCCACCGAGGGTGTTAACAGATTGTACGTTGGCACAGTCAGTGAACCTCCTTGGGTAAACACCACGACTGTGTTGTTGCGAGTGCCAACGCCATTGGCTACAAACATATTGCCGTTTGAGTCGATACCTACCGAACCTGAACCGTCACCAATCGAACTACTGTTGCCATCAATGCCAACAGTCTCTACCAAAGTTCCCCCTGTCAGATCCCAAAGCTCCACTGTGTTATCACCGCGATTGGTGACCCAAATCCGACCAGCTTCGGTAGGGTCAAAATCGAGTCCATGCGGTTTGTTGAAACCAGAACCAAAGGTTGTCCCGGCCTCACCAGTTGTCGGAGTGGTGTAGCGCATGATCCGGTTATTGTAACTATCTGAAACATAAACAGTCCCATCTGCCAAGACGCGGACAGCATTGGGATCACGCAATTGATCTAGAGATGCTCCATACCCGCTGGAATAAAAATCTGGCTGGCCGAGCACCAAATCAGCAGTACTGCTGATCGTGCCGCCCGAATCTGGGAAGCGCAGCACACGGTTATTACCACTGTCCACTACCCACATATTGCCAGAGCTATCAATATCAACTCCAGCTGTCCAGTTGTTACCGTCCCCCCATTCAAAACAGAAGGTGTTGGGTGTAGCTGATCCACCACGGTTACAAAGAACGCCAGTGAAATCGGCTTGACCCCAAACTTGGTCAGCCACCTGGTCAGTGGTAAAAGGAGAGTTATATTTCAGCACCCGATGGTTATAAAAGTCAGTTACGTATAAATTGCCGGCGCTATCAACATCCATGCTGGAGCCTGATTCACTTTCAGTGGGCGATAAGGCACCTTCCTCCTGAGTACAGAGGGTGGAAGCAGTGGCGGCGGCCCGAGTGGGATAATTTTGAAAGGCCCCGTCACCATTACAGGCGGAGGTGGTAAAGCTGGGCTGGCCAATGACTATGTCCGCCGAACAGCCAAGTGGATCTGCAGCTATGGCTAAACAATTTTCCACATCATAACCCAAAATCCGATTGTTTCCCGAATCATACACATACATTTTATTATCAGAAGCATTAGTGCGATCTATCACTACACCATGAGGTAACCACATGCTTTTATTGGTTGTTTCGTAGATGCCGATTTCATTCATACTTTCTTGGCCTAAAACCAGATCAGCCCATAAATCTTCGGCCGTGCCTCGGACGGGTGTGACGGGGCTGGCTGCTTCATTATCAGTCACCGTAACATTAACCGTCGCGGTAGCGACTGGATCATAAGCAGCATCAGACGAGGCATCATCGACGGCCAAACTGACGGTTGGTAATTCAGAAGTGGTATCCACATCTTCTGGCGCGGTCACAGTCACATCTTGAGTGGCGGACCAGTTGCCGTTGGTGAAGGTGAGGGTAGCCGGTGAAACTGTCATAGCGGTTGTATCAGATGAGGTGACATTGAGAACCACATCGGTGGCGGGAGCGACTGTGAGGGCGACGGAGAAGCTATCAGTGGCGCCACCTTCAGTCACGACCGTGGTGCCACTGCTTTCAGTTATGGTCACCCCCACAATGGTGGCATCATCGTCAGTAATCGAGATATTGACCGTTTGGTCAGCTACAGAGTCATAGGCATCATCAGAGTTGCCATCGTCAATGTACAGTCTGATGTTAGGAGCCTCTGAGACAAGGTCCACATCTTGAATAGCTGTGACTGTCACAGTTTGAGGAGTGTCCCAGTTGGCATTAGTGAAGACAGTGTAGTCAGGTGAAACTGACATTGAGGTTGTGTCGCTGAGTTCCATGCCCACGATGACATCTGTGGCTGGCTCGGCATCTAAAACAACAGTGAAGGTATCGGTACTACCCTCATTGGCTGCGGTGTTACCTCCAGATTCAACAATAGTAAACCCTGGGCTGCCACCGGCATCAGTGACACTGACATTAACTACTTCGTTTGCCACAGCATCATAGGCATCATCAGAATTGGCGTCATCCACCGCAATGGTGACTGTCGGTGTTTCGTTGTCAGCGTCACCATCAGCGGGCGCAGTGACGGTGACTGTTTGGGTTGAGTTCCAGTTGGCATTGGTAAAGGTCAAAGTGGCTTGATCGACTGTGGCTGAAGACGTATCAGAAGAGACGACAGTCAAAACCACATCGGTGGTTGGTTCAGAATCAAGAACAACCGTGAATGAATCAGTGGCGCCACTC